>NZ_JAAGPL010000146.1:0-21633 GCF_017104785.1 Burkholderia sp. Ac-20353
GCGCGTGCGTCGGCGTCCGGATTGCGTCCGGCGATCAGCCGCTCGGCCATCTCCGGGCTCGCGGTCGCGAGCTCCGGCACCGGCGGCTCATGCGAGATGCCGCCCGAGCCGACCACCAGCACGCGCCGGCCCGAGCGCGCGACGCAGCGGCCGATCGCGTCGCCGAGCAACCGTGCGCGGCGCAGCGTCGCCATCGGCGCCGCGACGGCGTTCAGGAACACGGGAATCACCGGGTAGCGGTCGAGGCCGCCCGTCAGCACTTCGAGCGCCTGCGCGAAGCCGTGATCGATCTGCATCCGGTAGGACACCGACACGTCGACGTCGCTGTCGAGCACGGCCTCCGCCAGCTCGCGAGCGAACGCGGCCGGCACGTTCAGCGGGCCCGCGAGGCTCCGGTAGTCGCCGATCGATTCCGCCGCGATGCCGATGCAGAACGGCGGCATCAGGTCGTAGAAAAAGCCGTTGTAATGGTCGGGCGCGAACAGCACGATGCATTCGGGATCGAACGCTTCGACGCGCGCACGGGCCGCGGCCTGCACGCGTTCGACTTCGGCCACCACGTGCGGTGCCGGATCGAAATAGCCTTGCAGCGGCGTATGGGACAGGCATTCGAGCTGGATCGGCATGTCACGCTCCCGCCGGTTGCGTCGCAGCCGCGTGCGCGAGCGCGTCGGCCTGCGCGGCGCGCGCGGTGTGTGCGGCCGGCACGGTATCCGTGAGCTGCAGCAGCGCGGCGAGCTCGACGATCGCGTCCGACACTTCCTGCGGCGCACACACGCCCGCGACGAAACGGTCCGGTCGCAGCAGCACGACCGACTGCGGAATCCGGCTGAACCAGTCCTTCAGGCGGCCCGTCGTATCGCCGATCGCGATCACGCCGTCGGGCACGTCGGCCGCATAGTCGAGCTGCACGTCCGGCTTCGCGAGCACGAAGCACGCGCCAAGCCGCTCCCACACCGCGCGCGCGGCGTCGGTCAGCCCGAAGGTCGGGTCGCTGCCCCAGCCGATCACCGCGAAGCGGTTGCCGATCGCATCGTCGAGCCGCACCGTGCGGCCGTCGGCCGTGCGCACGCGCGGCTGGATGAACATCCGGCCGACCGGCGACTGGCCGAACGCGTCGCGGCCGTACACGAGCTGCCCGAACCACGAACTGCGCTTCTGGCTCATCAGGCCGAGCAGCCGCCCCGGCGCGGTGCCGCCCGCGCGGTCGAGCAGCCGGGCCAGCACGCCGCCGTCGCGCGTGCGCTGCGGCAGCATCACGACGCCGGCTTCGTAGCGCGGCATCGGCTTGAACCGCATCTCGACGAAATGGCGTTTCGCGGCCGGGATCAGGCCGAGCGCGTGCACGAAGCCGTCGCGCACGACGCGGCCGACGCGCGTCGTCGGCGCGAAGATGTCACCGGCGACTTCCGACAGATGAATCATCGACCGCGCATGATCGCGCCGCTCGAGCGTGTAGCTCGCGAGCAGCTCGGACCGCGCGAGCCCCTTCGCGACCATCGCGAGCTTCCAGCCGAGATTGCTCGCGTCGCGAATCCCGCTGTTGTAGCCCTGCCCCTGCCAGACCGGCATGATGTGCGCGGCGTCGCCCGCGAGCAGCACGCGGCCGACGTCGAAACGGCGCGCGAGCCGCGCATTGTGCGTATAGACGCGCTTGCGGATGTAGTCGACCTTGTCCGGATCGGCGACCACCTTGCGGATCAGTGCGGCGAGGTTTTCCGGCCGCGACAGCTGTTCCTCGGTCTCGCCGGGCATCACCATGAATTCGAAGCGACGGATCCCGTGCGGCAGCGCGGCCGACACGTAAGGCCGCTCCGCGTCGCAATGCAGGTACACGTGCGGCGAGCCGAGCGGGTCGTTGCGCACGTCGACGACGATCCACTGGTTCGGCTTCGTGCGGCCTTCGAACGGCACGTTCAGCGCGCGGCGCACGAAGCTGTTGCCGCCGTCGGCGCCGACCAGGTATGCGGCCCGCACGGTCTTCTTCGTGCCGTGCGCGTCGACGACGTCGATCGTCACGCCGTCGCGGTCCTGCGCGAACGTGTCGAGCGCGTGTCCGAACAGCACGTCGACGTGCTCGAAGCGCTTCAGTCCGTCGTACAGCACGCGGTCCGCGAGCGGCTGGATGAACGCGTTGCGGCGCGACCAGCCGAACTCGTCGGTGCGCGGCTCGATCGACGCGAAGCAATGGCCGCTGCCGGTCACGAAGCGCATCCAGTGGTCGGGGGTCGTGTGCGGCAGCAGCGCGTCGGCGAGGCCGACCGTCTGGAACACGCGCAGCGCTTCGTCGTCGAGGCCGATCGCGCGCGGGTAGTCGATGATCTGCTCGAGTTTCTCGATGATGACCGCGCCGACACCCTGCTGGCCCAGCAGGTTCGCGATCATCAGGCCGACCGGGCCGGCGCCGATGATCGCGACGTCGGTCGCGATGACATGCGGGCTGGCCGGCGCGGCGGCAGCCTCGTGTTGGGCGGGCATCTGTGTCTCCTGCAAAGCTGTTTCTGTCCGGCGCGGCTCGCCGCCGCGCGTCTCCACCTTCGGACCGGCGCCCGCGTCGCGGCAACGCACGCTCTGCTACGATGGACGGGTCTTCGCCGACGCCCTCCACCGGGCCTTCTCCGCGCCCGTGCATCCGGTTTCGAACAGAGTCTAAGGAGCGCAATATCGCGCCTCAACAATTTGAGCGGAATGTGCATCTGATGCACACCGTTGATTTATAAGGACTTTATCGTGTCGAAATACACCAGCGTGCGAGGCCTCGCGCGCGGCCTGCAGGTGCTGCGCGCGCTCAACGCGATGGAGAACGGCCGCGCGACGAGCCAGCAGGTCAGCGAGGCCACCGGGCTGCACCGCACCACCGTGCGGCGGCTCTTGGAGACGCTCGTCGACGAGGGATGCGTGCGTCGCAGCCCGTCCGACGACAGCTTCCGGCTCGCGCTCGGCGTGCGCGCGCTGAGCGAAGGCTTTACGGACGACGAATGGATTTCGACGGTCGCGCCGCCGGTGATGGCGCAACTGACGCAGCGCGTCGTGTGGCCGTCGGACCTGACGACGCCCGACGGTGACGCGATGATCATCCGCGAGACCACGCACCGCTTCAGCCCGCTGTCGTTCCACCGGTCGATGGTCGGGCGCCGGCTGCCGATGCTGCTGACGGCGGCCGGGCGCGCGTACTTCGCGGCGTGCCCCGACGCGGAACGCGACGACATCCTCGCGCTGTTGCGCGCGAATGCCGACGACGACGAACAGCGCCGCCTCGCGCTCGACGACGCGTACGTCGCGAACCTGATTCGCCAGACCCGCGCGGACGGCTTCGGGCTCAATGCGAGCGATTGGGGTGCGCAGAAAAAGATCGGCGCGGTCGCGGTGGCGATCGCCGCGCACGGGCACGTGCTCGGCAGCCTGAACGTGATCTATCTGTCGAAGGCGATTGCGTCGGCCGAAGCGATCCGGCGCTTCGTGCCCGAGCTGCAGCGCGCCGCGCAGGAAATCGTTGCGGGACTCGAAGGCGAGGCCGGCCCCACCTGACCGACGCCGCGCTACACGACCAGGCAGCCCTGCGTGTCGGCAATGGTCACCGTCGCTTCCATGCCGGCGGTGAAGCGCAGATAGTCGGCCTCCATCCCGTCGGAAAAGATCACGCCGTTCTCCGGCATGCGCGAGCGCAGCCGCAGCGGCTGCGCCGCGCTCACATGGCCGAACACGAGCCCGGCCTTCGACGCGCGGCTCGGGAACGGCTCGCGCACCGCGAACGTCAGTTGCGGACTGTCCCAGGGCTGCGGCGGATACTCGAAATCGCCGGCTGCGTGCTGCATCGCGTGCGCGACACCGAGCGAGCCCGTCACCACGCTCTTCAGCCACGCGGTCGAACCGAGGCCCGTCGATACGATGATGCCGGACGACGACTGCGACTCGCGCTGCTCGCCCAGCGCGATCTCGTAAAGCGCCGAAGCATGGGTGCGCGGCCCGATGAACAGGTCGTTGACCGCCCGCAGCACCTGCCCGTCCGACAACCGCGCCTCCGCCATCGTGACCGCCTTCGTCGGCCGGCGGCCACGCGCGACATCCGCGAGCACCGCCCCGAGCGCCGGCGGCTCGAACGGCAGCAGCAGGCCGTCCCACCGGCCGGGCTCCGGATTCAGGCCGATCAGCGGCTGCCCTTTCAGGTACTTCATCGCGTTCGCGACCAGCCCGTCCTGGCCGAGCGACACGACGATATCGTCGGGCGCGAAGATGAAGTTCGGCAGATAGCTGCGATCGACGATCTGGTAGCGCCCCCAGTCCTCGAGCGCGCGCACGGTGAGCGCCATGCTGCTTGCATACGCGGCATGCTCGGCGACGTAGTCGGAGAAATCCGCACCGAGGTGCTCGAGGTAGAACTTCGCCTGCGCGAGCGTGTGATGCCGCGCGATCAGCTCCTCGAGCCGCGTGCGGCGCGTCACCAGCACGACCTTGCGAGCTTCGGC
This sequence comes from Burkholderia sp. Ac-20353, assembly GCF_017104785.1. Classification (NCBI taxonomy): domain Bacteria; kingdom Pseudomonadati; phylum Pseudomonadota; class Betaproteobacteria; order Burkholderiales; family Burkholderiaceae; genus Burkholderia; species Burkholderia sp. Ac-20353. The sequence goes on from NZ_JAAGPL010000146.1 coordinate 4,467, forward strand.
GCTCATGATGCCACCCTTGAGCCGGCACTCATCAGGCCCTGCAGCAGCTCGGGCGACACGTTGAGCTGCCCGATGCGCTCCGCCCGCTCGGCGATCCCGCCGAACGCCTGCGCGATCAGCTGGCCCGGCTGCATGCCGGCCGCCGCGAGCGCATTGACGATGCGCGGATCGGCGTGTTCGAGCGCCTGCATCACGGCTGCCACGCGGTGCGCCTCGGCTTCCGCGAGCGTCCGGCTGTTGTGCGCCTGCCCCGCGACGAACGCCTTGCGCTGCTCCTCGAGCGCGACATCCGCCGCCATCTGCTCGTCGCGCAGCGCGTTTTCCCGGCGCATCAGCGTCGCCTTCGCCTCCATCTGCGTCTCGCGGATCTGCCGCTTCTTCTGCTCGACCGCGATGTCGGTATCGAGTTCGTTCTGCCGGATCGCGCGCTCGTTTTCGACGGCCGACATCCGGCGCAGATAGACGGCGTCGTCGGCCGCCTTCAGGTTGGATTCGCGCGCTTCGGCCTCGAGCGCGCGGGCGATGTCGGGCGTCGGCTTCACGGCCATCACGGAAACGCCCAGGATCTCGAGGCCGAGCGCGTCGATCTCGGGCTGGCTCGAAAGCCCGGCCTGCACCGTGCGTGCGATGGCCGCCGACGCGCGTAGCGCCTCCTTCAGTTCCAGCGACTGCACGGCCTGCTGGACGATCACCTCGACCTGCATCGCGACGCGGTCGCCGAGGCGCTTCGGATCGTCCGACACGTACGACCGGCCGTCCTTCGCCAGCGAGAAATCCATCATCGCCGCGGTGCGGTGCGGGTCGCCGATCCGGTAGGTCACCTGCCCCTGCACCGTGACGCTCTGGAAATCCGCGGTGACGAGCTCGAGGATGAACGGACGGTCCTGGCTCGCGACCGGCACGGACACCAGCGTCGTCGCCGGCGCGTAGTAGAAGAACGACAGCCCCGCGCCCTCGCGCACGACCCTGCCCGCGCGGAACTGCATCAGGTGGACGGTCGGCTGCGACTTGATGAAGCGAATCCCGAACATGTTGGACTCCCCGTTTGAGTTGTACAGTGCAACTTGTATGAGTTGCACAATACAACCTAGAATAGGGACCGTCAAGTTTTCCTGGTTCGCCATGGCTCAGAAGAAACCCGCCTCCCCACGCCGCGCAGCGCAAGCGCCCGAGTTTCCGCTGCCCTATACGACCGTCGACGTCGTGATCTTCACGGTGCTCGACAATGCGCTGCAGGTGCTGCTCGTGCAGCGCCCGGCCGAAGCCGGCGAACCGTTTCCCGGATGCTGGGCGCTGCCGGGCGGGTTCGTCGACGTGGCCGTCGACGCGACGCTCGAGGATTGCGCGCGCCGCAAGCTGCTCGACAAGACCGGCGTGACGAGTCCGTATCTGGAGCAGCTCGGCAGTTGGGGCAGCGCGATGCGCGACCCGCGCGGCTGGTCAGCCACGCACGTGTGGTTCGCGCTGATGCCCGCGCAGGATGTGACGCTCGCGCGCGGCGCCAATGCGGCGGAGGTCGCATGGTTCGCCGTCGACGCCGTCACGCGCGCGCGCGGGCTCGCGTTCGATCACGACGACATCCTGCAGGCGGCGGTCGAACGGCTGCGCAGCAAGGTCGAGTACACGTCGCTGCCGGCGTTCCTGCTCGCGGAGCCGTTCACGCTGCCGCAACTGCAGCGCATGTACGAGGTCGTGCTCGGCCGGCCGGTGGACAAGAGCGGCTTTCGCACGCGGATGCTCGCGGCGGGATTCCTGAAGGAAGACGGTCATGTCGCCGGCGAGTCGAACCGGCCGGCGCTCGGATACCGGCTCATGGACCGGAGTACGCCCGTCGTGTTTCCGCGCACGTTCAGCCCGCGCGGCGGCGACTGACGTATCGGGGCCGGCCGTCTGTCCCGGTGCGGTGGGTCGCCCGGGACATCGTCAGCCGTTGCGCGCGATGAGCGCACGCACGAGCGCCCAATCGTCGTCGTCGCAGAAGTCGAGCAGCACGATCCCGCACGGGCAACACTGTGCGCGCAAGCGCTCGGCAAGCCGTGCGTGGATGCCCTTCACGTTGCCGTTGCCGCGCGCGACCACCGACGGATTCGCGCCCATGCCCGTGCCGCTGCTGAAATTGAGCGCCCAGCGGCCGCTGTCGGCGGACGGCATCCGTGTGAGCAGCGCATCGATCGCGTGCCACTTGTATTCGATCGATGCCGCGACCGGCACCCGATATTCGTCCTGGATCACGAACGCCGCATCTGGATGGTCGATCGTGAACGTGAGGTTGTCGGGCCATGCGGTCAGGTCGATGCCGAGCGGCCGGCTGCTGCGAAAACGCCGCAGCAGCACGACTGAGCCGCGCACGTCGCCCAGCGCAGGTAGCGCGCTGCCCGCATGCCAGCGCAACGCCGGATGCCGCGCACAATGCGCGTCGAACGTCGCATCGAAGCTGCGGCGGCATGCATGCGCCGGCCATTCGTCCTTCACCGACATCACGATGCACTCGCGCGGATGCGCGGCGAGAAAGCGCGCGCAATCGGCGAGCACGTCGTCGAACGTGATCCCGAGCGCGATCCCGCCATGATGGATGTCGAATGCGTCGCGCACGTGCCGGCAGCGGATGTCGAGCATGCGCACGCCGTGCATCAGCTGCGCGTCGAGCGGCGCGCATTGCGTGCGCACGAGTGCGTCGTCGACCGTATTGACGGTATACGCACAGGTGTCATGACTGCCCGGTACGGTCAGCGTATGCAGCGGTTGCGCGTCGTCGAGCGCCGACATCCAGTCGGCAAGCGGCAGCGGCGAAGCGTGGTGCGGAAGGATCATGAGTCGATGACAGACAAAGAAAAGAAACCATGGGTGACCGCGTCCGACGTTGCGGCGCGGGCCGGCGTGTCGCGCTCGGCGGTGTCGCGCGCGTTCTCGCCGACCGCCAGCATCGCGCCCGAAACGCGCGAACGCGTGATGACCGCGGCGCGCGCGCTCGGCTATCAGGTCAACCTGATCGCGCGCGACATGATCACGCAGCGCAGCAGCATGATCGGCGTCGTCACCGCGGGATTCGAGAATCCGTTCCGCGCGCGGTTGCTGTCGGACCTGATGGCCGCGCTCGGGCGTCATGCGCTCACGCCGCTCGTGACCAACGCGGAAGATCCGCGCCAGATCCGCCAGTCGCTCGAGCGGCTGCTCAGCTACCGGGTCGCGGGCCTCGTGATGACGTCGGCGTCGCCGCCGTTGTCGGTCGCGCGCCAGTATCTCGCGCACCGGATTCCCGTCGTGATGATCAATCGCGCGGCGAACCTGCCGCGCGCGGATGTCGTCGTCAGCGACAACGCGGACGGCGCCGCGCAGGCCGCGCGGATGCTCGTGCAGGCGGGCGCACGCCGGTTCGCGTTCGTCGGGCCGCACCACGCGAGCTACAGCGCGAAGGCGCGCGCCGACGCGTTTGCCACCGCGCTCCGACAAGGTGAATCCGGCAACGCTGCGCCGGTTCAGGCGCACGACACGACGTCCGACACGTATGCATGCGGCGTCGAAGCCGCGCATCGGCTGCTGTCCGGCGACGCGCGTCCGGACGGCGTGTTCTGTTCGTCCGACCTGCTCGCGCTGGGCGTGATCGACACCGCGCGGCAACGGTTCGGCCTGCGCGTGCCGGAGGACCTGCGCGTGATCGGCTTCGACGACATTCCCGCCGCAGCATTCGACGGCTACGCGCTGACGACGCTCCGGCAGGACACCCAGGGCCTCGCGAACGCGGCGGTCGACATGCTCGCCGAGCGGATGCAGACGTTCGACGGCGCGGCACGCACGCAGGTCGTGCCGGTAACGTGCGTGGTCCGTCACAGTTGCGGTTGAGGTCCGGCGCGGCGACGCGCCGCGTGGCCGTGCGATCCGGCGTCACGCGCGAACAACGCGAGCGCGCTGCGGCACGGCGTGCGCAAACCCGCTGGCCGCGTCACTTCAACCCGCCCGCGAAACCGCGCAGCAAGTAGCGCTGCACATACCCCGCGACGGCCAGTGTCGGCAGCGACGCAATCAGCCCTGCACTCATCAGGTCGCCCCAGTCGATCCCGTTCTCGGTCACGTAGCCGGCGATCGCGAGCGGCAGCGTAAAGCGGCTCGGTGTCGACACGAACAGCAGCGCGAGCAGGAATTCGTTCCATGCGGCGATGAACACGAAGATCGCGGTCGCGATCAGCCCCGGCGCACAGAGCGGCAGCACGATCTGCACGAGCCGCCGCGCGAGCCCCGCACCGTCGATGCATGCGGCCTCCTCGTAGTCGACCGGCACGTCGCGCACGAACGCGAGCAGCATCCAGATCGCCATCGGCAGCGCGTAGATCTGGTACGCGAGCATCAGGCCGAACAGCGAATCGAGCAGATGCAGGCGCTTCGCGAGCGCGAACAGCGGCACCGCGATCGTGATCGGCGGCATCAGCTTCAGCGCGAGCACCAGCACGAGGAACAGCAGGTCGAGACGCGCGGGAAACCGCAGCCGCACGAGCGCATACGCAGCCGGAAACGCGAGCGTCAGCGCGACGAGCGTCGTGCCGAATCCCACCAGCAGCGAGTTCAGCAGCGGGCCGGCCAGCCCGCTCGCCCACACCGACGCGAAATGCTCGAACGTCGGCGCGGCCGGCAGGATCCGCAGCGGATGGTCGAGACGCTCGAGCGCCGGCATGAACGCCGCACCCGCCATCCACACGCACGGCAGCAACAGCAGCGCGAGCGCGATGCACCGCAACGCCCACGGGAATGCACGCGCGAGCGCGGCGCGGCCGGGTACCTGCCGGCGCGGCGCATGCACTGTCGAGCGCGCTGTCGAGTGCTCTACGCGCGCCGCTTGCGAACCGTTTGCCATACGTACCCCGAAACGAGCAGCGCGGACGCCGCCAGCATCAGCACCGACGCGGCACTCGCCGGCCCGACGTTGAAGAAGCGGAACCCTGTGTCATAGATATAGGTCGACAGCGTCTGCGTCGCGTTGCCGGGGCCGCCGCCCGTCAGCGCATAGACCTTGTCGAACAGCTTGAACGTGTCGATCGAGCGCAGCAGCAGCGCGAGCCCGATTTGCGGCGCGGCGAGCGGCAGCGTGATGTCGCGCAGGCACTGCCATTCGCTCGCGCCGTCGGTCCGCGCGGCCTCGTACAGCTCCTGCGGAATCGACTGCAGCCCCGCGAGCACGATCAGGAATGCCATCGGCGTCCACTGCCACACGTCGACGAGCATCAGCGAGCCGAGCGCCAGATGCGGATCCGACAGCCAGCGCACGCCGTCCACGCCGAGCGCCGCGAGCAGCGCGTTCAGGAAGCCGTCGTAATTCAGCCAGTTGCGCCAGATCGCCGAGCACACGAGCGTCGACAGCATCATCGGCAGGATCGCGAGCGGCAGCGCGATGCGGCGCCCCGGGAACGCACGCACGAACAGCAGCGCAAGGCCGAAGCCGAGCGCCACTTCGGCGAGCGACGCCGCGATCGTGAAGCGCAGCGTGTTGCCGAAGCCGGCCGTGAACGCGTCGTCGCCGAGCACCTCGCGATAGTTCGCGAGGCCCGCGAACGCGCGGCGGCCCGCCGCGTAGTCGACATGGCAGAACGAATCGATCAGCACCTGCGCGACCGGGTACAGCGCGAGCGCGGCGAGCACCAGCAGCGCGGGCCCGAGCAGCGCGACAAATGGCAGGCTGCGGCTGAAACCCTTCATGCGCGGCGAGCCTCCGATGCGTCCGCGACGGCCATCACTTGCCCGCCGCCGCGATCGCCTGCGCGATCTTCTGCTGCGCCTGGCGCAGCGCCGCATCGGGCGCGGCCTGCCCCGTCAGCGCGAGCTGCAGCTGATCGCCGAGAATGCTCTCGACCTGCTGCCAGTCCTTCACGCGCGGCCGCGCGCGGCCTGCTTCGAGCGCCTTCAGCTGGTCCGGATACCAGCGGTACTGGCGGACCAGTGCCGCATCCTCGAACACGCTCTTGCGGGTCGGCGGAATGCCGAGCGCGGCGAGGCGCACCTGCGTGTCGCGCGACGTCAGGTACGCGAGGAAATCCTGCGCGAGCTTCGCATGCGGCGCATCCTTCGGAATCGCCATCTGCCAGATGCCGAGCATCGGCGCGGGGCCCGCGGTCTGTCCCGGCGGTGCCTGCAGCGCGATCTGGCCGGCCACGCGCGACTGCTTCGGATCATCGAGCGCCGGAACCCATGCCGGCCACACTTCGATCGCCTGCGCGGCCGTGCCGCGCTGCAGCGCGTCGCGCACTTCCGCCGCGCCGTACACGTCGACGTCCTTCGGCGCGGACGCCTTCAATGCGAGAAAGGTCTTGAGCGCCGCGTGCGCCTCGCGCGAATCGATCGTCACGTTCCCGGCACGGTCGAGCACGTCGCCGCCGTACGCCCACAGGATCGGCAGGAATCCCGTGACGACCGGATTGCCTTTCGTGCCGCGGAACACGACGCCGGACAGGCTCTTGTCCGCGCCGCCGACGGTCTGCGCGATCTTCAGCACGTCGTCCCAGTTACGCGGCGGCTGCAGCTTGTACTTCGCGAGCAGATCCTTCCGGTACGCGAACATCTCGACGTTGCCGACGACCGGCAGCGCATACAGCCCGCCGGCCGCATTGCGGCCGAGCGCGACCGTCGACGCGACCATGTCGGCATCCGCGAGCGTCGCCGGCAGCGGCTTCAGCCAGCCGTTGCCGATGAATTCTGGCGACCACGTGTCGTCCATCATCACAAGGTCGTACGCGCCGGTGCCCTCGCGCATCGACAGCTTGAGCTTCTGGTACAGGTTCGCGTTCGGCAGCTTCAGCAGTTCGATGTCGGTGCCGGGGTGCAGCTTCGTGAAGCCGGCGACCGCGTCGGCCAGCCCCTTGCCGTAGATGTCGTCACGGCCCGCGATGACGAGATCCGCGGCAACGGCATGCGACGCGAAGACGGAAAGCGCAACGGCGGCGGACAGCACGCGCAGGCGGCTGAAAAGTGTCATGGGTCTTCCTCACGATGAGCGCGATGGTGGAACGGCAATTCGTTGCACACGTGTGCAACGGAGGCGGCGGCTCGAGCCGCTCGGGGCGAACGACATTGTTCACGCCGATCGTTAAGGATTTGTGGCAGGCGGTGGCGGATGTTGCATCCGTCGCATGCCTTCCGCGCAATCCGTCAGAAATTCACGCGAATGCCGGCCATCACCGCGAGCTGCCGATTCGAGTTGCTGTTCGCGAGCACCGGAATCTGCGCGTAGTTCACCGCATTGCCGTTCGCGTCGGTGCCGAGGCCCGTGCCGCTCGCGAGCTGGCCGATCGCGACCGCATACAGCGCGGTGCGCTTCGACAGCTGGTAGTTCGTGCCGAGGTTCAGCTGATGGAAGCGCGTCGTCCCACGCCCGTCGGTGTGTGCGGCGTTGAAGATATATGCGACACCGCCCTGCCACACCGGCGAGTACGCATACGTGACGTTCAGCTCGCCGATGTCGAACGTAAACGCCTGCGTGCGCGGCTGCGCATCGGTCGAGAAAAAGCGGCTATCGCCGATGCGCGTATGCGTGTAGGTCAGCGCAATCGTCGCATTGCCGAGCGCGACCGAGCCGCCCGCGCCGAACGCGCGCATCGACGCGGCGTCCTGCAGCAGGCAGTACATCGCACCGGGGTTGCTGCAGGCGAAATCGCCGATATAGCCGCTCTCGCCGCCGAGCGCCGCGTCGAGCGGCTGCCGCAGGTTCAGGTAGCCAATCGCGAGCGACACCGGCGCGCGGTTGTACGACACCGCGAGCGCATAGCCGCGCTTCGCGGAAAAGTCGCCGGCCTGCCCGCCGAAGCTGAATGTGCCGCCGAACGTGAGGCCGTTGAAATCCGTGCTTGTGAACTTCACCGCGTTGTTGAAGTTGAACGCCGCGTTCAGGTTGTCGACGTCGCCGAGATGCGAGCCGTACGGTGTTGCCCAGTTGTTGCTCGACACGTAAGCGCCGAGCATGTCGGTATACGAATCGTATTGCCGACCGAGCCCGAGCGTGCCGATGCCGTCATGCCGCAGCCCGACCCACGCCTGCCGGCTGAATGCGGTGCCGCCCTGCAATGCCTGCCCGCTCGCGGACAGGAACTGCTGCTCGAGCGTGAACACCGCATCGAGCCCGCCGCCGAGCGGCTCCGCGCCCTGGAACCCGAAGCGGGACGGCACGAGGTTGCCGCCGCCCATCTGCCACGCATGCCCGCCGCCGACGCTGCCGTCCGCGCGCGTGAACTGCTGGTTCGTCGAGTAGATGATGCCGGTGTCCACGGTGCCGTAGAGCGTCACGCTGCCGGAGGTCTGCGCGTGTGCATGCATGCAGGAAACCGCGGCCGCCGTTGCTGTTGCTTTTGCGGCAGCAGCGGCCAGTCTCGTTCCGATCGTCATGTCCCGTCCCCTTTCGTCACTCGATTCGAAGTGCGAATCGATTGGATTGATGATGTGGTGACGGGACTCTATCCAGCGAAAATTCCGGACCTCTATCGCAAATCGGCAAACGGTGAAGTGTGTATGCCGGTCGCGCCGCGCGCGGTGCGACCGGCACGCATCATGCGGGACGCAGCGTCTGCGACGGCAGTTCGCCGAACAGGTCGCGATATTCGCGCGCGAAATAGCCGAGATGCGTGAACCCCCAGCTCGCGGCCGCCTCGCCGACGCCGAGCTGCTGCGCGGACGTCGTGCGCAGCAGGCGCCGCACCGCATTCAGGCGGATCGTGCGCAGGTAGCCGACCGGCGTGACGTCGGCGACGCGCTGGAAGCTCGTCTGCAGCGTGCGGCGGCTGCAGCGCAGCGCGCGGCACAGCTCGAGCACGGTAACGGGTTCCTCGGGCCGCTCGCGCAGATGTTTCTCGCAGCGGCGCACGATGTCGCTGTAGGTCGCGTGCGTGATGTCGCGGCGCTCCGCGCCGATCCCCTGGTCGAGCGCATCGAGGAACATGCCGAGCATCGCGTCGCGGAACATCCGGCGCGTCGCCGCGTATTCGAGGCAGCCGGGGTTGCGCTGCGCGGCGTCGATCAGCGCCGACAGCCGCTCGCCGAGCGCGACGCCCAGCGCGTCGGACAGCCGCGTCACGTGGTGCAGCCTGCGCGCACCGGTCGCGCCTGATCCTGCCGCGCCCGGGCCGGTCGCACCTGAGCCGGCCGCGCCGAACTCGGCGTCGCACAGCTCGTCGATCATGTCCGACGCGGCGCTGATGCCGACGAGCCCCATCCCTTCCGGCGTATGGAATTCGAAATCCTCGTTGGCGCGCAGTGCGAGCAGCGCATAGCCGTCGACCGGCTGGCCCTGGAAGGTACCGGCGAGCGGCACCGACAGCGGCACAGCAAGCGAGGTGCGGTCGGCCGGCGCGACGCCGGTCTGCGCGACGCGCCGGTTGGTCGTCTCGCGGAAGAAGTGGAAATCGTCGTACAGCACCTGCGTGATCGTGCCCTTGAACGGGCCCGGCGTCATCTGGCGGTAGACCTGGCGCCAGCCCGCGATCGCAAGCCCGTGCTCGTGGACGTCTTCATGTGAGCCTGACTGGAACTGCATCGGCGCCTCCGCTAAAACCCTGATCCCATTGCGCGCAGCCACCGGCATCGTGCGGCGACACGCGACGCCACAGCTTACCTGCGCAAAATCCCGCGCAGTGCGCGCTCGAACGCAATCATGGCCGCCGACAGCGCGGCGGCCTGCTCGTCGGTCAGCCGGACATAGCGGCGAAACGACGGCATCCGGCTCACGACCTCGCTGCCGCCGAACGGTACGACGGTCAACGTCCAGCGTCCGTCGTGCGCGTCGATCGCGCACTCCGTCAGATGCAGCGACCGCAGCGCGTCGGCAAGCGACCGCTCGGCGACCAGCGCAGCGACCGTGCGCGAAAAATCGGGGTCGCCACCCTGCCGGAGCGCGGCCCGCACGCCGGTGCGCCGCAGCCAGCCGGTCTGCGTGACGCGCGCGCCGCCGTGCGCGGCCGGGCCCCGCGTGGTCACCGCAATCCGCACGCTCACCGTGTGCATCAGGAATTGCCGCTCGACCTGCTCGGCAATCCGCACCTGCACGCCGTTCGCGAGCCGCGCGGCATCCCCCTCTTCGTCCCGCACTGCACGCAGGTCGGCCAGCACGCGCGCGGCGGTAGCTCCTGGCCGGTAGCCGGGCGGCGGCGCATCCGGCGCCGCGCGCCACCGGGCGAGCGCGGCTTTCATCCGGCGACGTGCTCGTTGCGCAGCACTTCCTCGACCGGCACCGGCTTGAACGGATGCCGGCGCTGCACGACAACGGTCCAGAACAGTGCATATAGCGCGGTCAGCCCGAGCATCGCACCGAACGGCACGTAGATGTCGCGCGGGTTCATACCGGGCGGCGTGATGTACCAGATCGCGAGCACGATGCCGACGCTCGACACGATCTGCGGCAGCGGGAACCACGGCGAGCGGTACGGGCGCGGCAGGTCCGGCCGGCGAATCCGCAGCATCACGACCGACGCGGTCACGAGCAGGTACGCGGTGCCCCATGCGCAGGTCGCCGCGAGCACGAGGTGCAGGATGCTGTCGAGGTTGCCGTTGATCAGCCACGCATGGAAGATCGGCACGACCGCCGCCGCGACGATGCCGACCACCGGCGTCCTGAAGCGCGGATGCAGATAAGCGAAGCAGCGCGGCAGCGCGCCGTCGATCGCCATTCCGTACAGGATCCGCGGCAGGCCTGCCATCAGCGTGTTGATCGTCGCGGCGCCGGCACACAGGAACGCGATGCCGAACCACACGCGGCCGAACGGCCCGAGCACCTGTAGCGCGAACGCGGGAATCGCACCGGGGGTGTCGAGCAGGTGCGTGAGGCCGTCCGGGCTGACCGGCACGTTCGGCACCTGGCGGCGGATCGCCGCGCCGTACAGGAACATGCAGATCGCGACGCCGACGAGCCCGAGCGCCATCGCGCGCGGGATCGTGCGGCCCGGCGCCTTCATCTCCGGCGCGAGCGGCGTGACGAACTCGCAGCCGACGAACATGAACATCGCCATCCCGACGAGCGACAGCACGGCCGCAATCGACGTGCCGACCTCCGAGCGGCCGAACCAGCCGTCGAGATGCACGGCCGGTGCGGCCGCGATGCCGAGGATTCCGAAGATCATCAGCGACAGCCACATGCCGGCCGTCAGCACGATCTCGAGCTTGCTGAACACCTTGATGCCGATGATGTTGGTGATCGCGAACGTGATCACGAGGCCGACGCCGACGAGCCACGAGCTGTTGTGCTTCTCGAGTGCCGCGTTCAGCGATTCGAAGTTGACGAGCGCCATGATGCCGCTCAGGATCGTCTCCGCGGTGCCGGCGAACACGTGCACGAGGAAGTACGCGGAGATCGTGCCGGTGATCGCCCAGAAGCGGCCGAGCCCGCATGACAGGTAATCGTAGACGGAGCCCGCCGTCGGCAACATCGCGGCCGCCTCGGAGAACGTCGTCGCCTGCGCCTGCATCATCACGAACGCGATCAGCATCGCGACTGCGAACGCCCAGCCGCCCATCCCGAAGCCCGACGTCGCGGTGAGAATTACCGGGCTCGCCATGATGAGCCCGACGGCGCTGGCGAGCGCGGTCGGGAAGCCGACCGCGCCTGCATTCAGCACCGTGCCGCGCGCCTCCGCCGCTGGCGCGCCAGCCGATGCTTCGGTTGCCGCGCTGGTAAACCCTGATGATCCCGACATCCTTGTCTCCTGTTTCATCATTCGATGTCGAAAAAATACGCGGGCAAAAAAACCTTGAGATAGCGCAAATCGGCAAACCGGCGGGCGGTATGCGTGCGGCCCGCGCAGTCGCTCGGCGGGCCCGCCACGCTTGGCCCGCCGCGCCTGGTCGGCCGCACCGTTATACGAACGGCACCGTCTCGAAGCCGGCCCCGAGCGCGTCGACGATCCGGTCGAGCTGCTCGCGCTGGATCACGAGCGGCGGCGACAGGATGATCTTCGTGCCGACCGGACGCACGAGCACGCCGTTCTCGCGCGCGACCTCGGCCACCGCGTTCGCATAGCCGGACAGCGGATCGATCGGCTCGCGGGTCTGCTTGTCCGCGACGAGGTCGAGCGCGAGCATCAGCCCCTTGCCGCGCACCTCGCCGACCGCCGCGAACCGCGCGGCGAACGGCTGCAGCGCTTCCAGCAGGTACGCACCCTGCTTTGCCGCGTTCGCCGGCAGGTCCTCCTTCAGCACGATGTCGAGGCTCGCGAGCGCGGCCGCGCATGCGACCGGGTGGCCCGCGTACGTGTAGCCGTGCATGATCGCGCCGCCGAAATCGGCGTTCTGCGCGAATGCGTCCTCGATCCGCGCATTGACGGCCGTCGCGCCGAGCGGCACGTAGCCGGACGAGATCCCCTTCGCGAGACACATGATGTCCGGACGCACGCCCCAGCCGCGGCTGCCGAACAGGCTGCCGCTGCGGCCGAAGCCCGTCACCACTTCGTCGGCGATCAGCAGCACGCCGTAGCGGTCGCACACCTCGCGCACGAGCGGCCAGTAGTTGGCCGGCGGCACGATCACGCCACCCGCGCCCTGGATCGGCTCGGCGATGAATGCGGCGACCGTGTCGGGGCTCTGGAACAGGATCTCGCGCTCGAGCAGCTCCGCGCAGATTCGGCCCAATTCTTCGGGATCCTGCGTGAACGGGTTGCGGTACAGCCACGGCGTCTCGACGTGAAAGCAGCCCGGCAGGTTCGGCTCGTAGTTGCGGCGAAACACCGTGTTGCCGTTCACCGACGCGCCGCCGAAATGCGTGCCGTGGTAACCCTGCTTCAGCGAGATGAACTTCGTGCGGTCGGCTTGGCCGCGCACCTTCCAGTACTGGCGCGCGATCTTCAGCGCGGTCTCGATCGCGTCCGAGCCGCCCGAGCTGTACAGCACGCGGCGCATGCCTTCCGGTTCGAGCATGTCGATCAGCAGCTTCGACAGCTCTTCCGCGCGCGGGTGGCTGATCCCGTCGAACAGCTGGAAGTACTCGAGCTCGTCGAGCTGGCGCACGATCGCGTCCTTCACTTCCTGACGGTTGTGGCCGACGTTGACGTTCCACAGGCCGGCCACGCCGTCGACGAGCTGCTTGCCGTGTTCGTCGAACACGTAGCAGCCGTCGCCGCGGACGATGCGGATCGGCTTGCGCCGCTTCATTTCGTTCGGGTGCAGCATCGGGTGCCAGAATTTCGCTTCGTTGTAGCTCATTGCAGTCTCCGCTTCGGGATGGGTGTGCAGTGCCGCGCCGCGCGTCAGTGCGCGATGCAGACGGATTTGGTTTCGGTGAAGCCCTCGATCGCGTACTGGCCGAACTCGCGGCCGATACCCGACTGCTTGTAGCCGCCGAACGGCATCGACGGATCGAGCGGGATATGGCAGTTCACCCACACGGTGCCGGCCTCGATCTGCGGCACGAGGTTCATCACGCGCGTCAGGTCGTTGCTCCAGATGCTCGCGGCGAGACCATACGGCGATGCGTTCGCGAGCCGCACCGCATCGGCCGCGTCGTCGAACGGCAGCACGACGACCACGGGGCCGAACACCTCGTCGCGCACGATCGCGCTGTCGGGGCGCGGGTCCGCGATCACCGCGGGCTTCACGAAGTAGCCGGGCAGATCGTCGGCGGGCGTGCCGCCCGCGAGGAACGTGAGGCCGTCGCGGCGCGCCTGCTCGATGTGCTGGACGACCTTGTCGCGATGGTGGGCGGACACGAGCGGATTGATCTGCGCGGTCGTGTCGAGGCCCGGCCCGAGCTTCATCGACTGCGCGATGCCCGCGAGGCCGTCCGCGAGCTGCGCGAACTTGCTGCGGTGCACGTAGATCCGCGACGCGGCCGCGCACACCTGCCCCTGGTTGAAGAACGCGCCCGCCGCGACGCCGTCGAGCGCCTGCGCGACGTCGACGTCATCGAGCATCACGATCGGGTTCTTGCCGCCAAGTTCGAGCGAGAAGCGCGTCATGTTCTGCACGGCCGCAGCACCCACCAGCTTGCCGGTTGCGGTCGAGCCGGTAAACGAGATCTTCGCGATCGACGGATGGCGCGCGAGCGCCGCGCCGCACGTGCGGCCGCCGGTCACGACGTTGAACACGCCCGGCGGAACGCCCGCTTCGAGCGCGAGCTCAGCGAGACGCAGCGCGGTGAGCGGTGTTTCCGGCGACGGCTTCAGCACGATCGTGCAGCCGGCCGCGAGCGCGGGCACGAGCTTCCACACGGCGATCATCAGCGGGAAATTCCACGGCACGATCGCCGCCACGACGCCGACCGGCTCCTTGCGCGTGTAGGCCGTGTAGCGCGCGCCGGGCGGGAACGGGATCGACACGTCGAGCGTCTGGCCCGTGATCTTGGTCGCCCAGCCGGCCATGTAGCGCGCGTATTCGACACTCGCGCCGACTTCGACCGCGCGCGCGATATGGATCGACTTGCCCTGGTTCAGCGTTTCGAGCTGCGCGAGGGTTTCGGCATCGCGCTCGATCAGGTCGGCGAGCTTCAGCAGGATGCGTTCGCGGTCGGCCGGGCGCAGGCCGCTCCACACGCGCGCGTCGAACGCGCGCTTCGCGCTCGCGACGGCGCGCTCGACGTCGTGCTCGTCCGCGTCGGCGACCGATGCGAGCCGCTCGCCGGTTGCCGGGTCGTGCACGTCGAGCCGCGCGGCCGCGTGCGCGGGCTGCATTGCGCCGTCGATGAAGAGGCCGAAGTCGCGCGCGGTGAAACTGCGCACGGTGTCGCTGACAGCGACGAAATTCGATGAGGTCATGGGCGTCTCGATGAGGGTCTTCGCGAGGCCGCGTGCCGGGGCACGCGGGCGTCGGGCCACTGTATCGAGCGTGTCGGGCGCGGAGTGAGCGCAAATTGGCAGCGCGTGACGCGACGGGAACGGCAGCGACTAGAGAAACAGCGCGCCGACCAACTCGGTGCGATTCGACACGCCGAGCTTGCGGTACATGCGCATCAGGTGGGTCTTGACGGTCGGCTGGCCGAGCGCGAGGTCGCGCGCAATCTCCTTGTTCGAGCAGCCGTCGCGCACGAGGCGCGCGATCTGTTCCTCGCGGTAAGTCAGCCGTTCCTCGCAAACAATGCGGTGGATGCCGCGCCTCGCGCGCAGCGGCGGGCTCAGCGCGGCTTCGGCGACAGGTTGCAGACGCGCGAGCGCGTCGATCTCACCCGGTGCGAAGCGGCCGGACTCACCGAAACGCAGCAGCGAGAACGCGCCGATCGTCCGCCCCCCGTCGCGCAGCCAGATCTCGACGACGTCCGCGACGTGATGCCGGCACAGGAAGCGGGTCCAGTACGCGGACGCGGCGCGGCGCTCGTCGGGCAGTTGCGACGCGAGCGTGACGACCGCGCCGGCGCTCGCCGCGCAGCGCGACGGATGCAGCGGATCGAGCATCCGGTAGCGCGCGACGTAGATGCGATGCATCGATTCCGGCATTCCGAACAGCTCAAAATCCGCCGCTTCGCCGCTCGCGTCGAGCCGGTAGAACACGATCGCGGACGGGCTCGCGAATGCGTCGAACGCGTCCACGCATGCGCGTAGTGCGCGCTGCCAGTCGGCGGCGTCGGAATCGGGCAAAGCGGATGCTGCGGATGGTGTCGTCGTAATGGACATCGGCAGGCGGACAGACGCGTCGAACGTCAGCTCAGCCTACGGGCGGCGGCAAGCGGCGCGTGAGCGCAAATCGGCAATTTGTCGCCATGACATGCGCCCGCCCGATCCCCCTTCCTGCGCGCGGTAGCGCCGCGCGCCTGCCGCCACGTCAGCGCGCGTGCGCCGCGAACGTGTCGCACGCGCTCAGCTCACCCGATTCGAGGCCGCGCCGCAGCCAGTACACGCGCTGCTCGCTGGTGCCGTGCGTGAAGGTCTCCGGCACCACGTAGCCCTGCCCTTGCTGCTGCAGGCGATCGTCGCCGATCGCGGCGGCCGTCTTCAGGCCCTGCTCGAAATCGCCGGGCTCGATCAGCCGCCGGTTCGCGCGCTGCGCGTTATTCGCCCAGACGCCCGCGAAGCAGTCGGCCTGCAGTTCCATCCGCACCGACAGCTGGTTCGCGCGCGCTTCGCTCGAGCGCCGGCGCGCGGCGTCGACCTTGCCGGAAATGCCGAGCAGGTTCTGCACGTGATGGCCGACCTCGTGCGCGATCACGTACGCCTGCGCAAAATCGCCGCCCGCGCCGAAGCGCCGGCGCAGTTCGTCGTAGAAGCCGAGATCGATGTAGACCTTGCTGTCGGCCGGACAGTAGAACGGCCCCATCGCGGTCTGCCCCGTGCCGCAGGCCGTCGGCGTCGAGTTCGTGAACATCACGAGCGTCGGCGGCCGGTATTGCTCATGCAATTGCGTCGCGAAGATGGTCGTCCAGGTCCGCTCGATATTGCCGAGCACCTTGCGCGTAAACACCGCGCCCGTGTCGGACGCCGGCGGGCCCTGACGCTGCGCCGGCGCGGGCTGCGCGTGATGCTGCGTGCCCTGCAGCGCCGACGCGCCGTCTAGAATCACGCGCGGATCGATCCCGAAGAAATACGATGCGGCGAAGGCGACGACGATCGTGCCGATGCCGATCGTCGCGCCCCGCCCGCCGCCGAAACCGCCGCCACCACCGCGGCGATCCTCGACATTCTGGCTTTCGGTTTCGTCATCCAGCCTCATGGCCGGCCTCCCCTTTATGGTCGTCATGCCGGCCGGGAAAATGCCGGCCGGGCGAAAAATCCTGCAACAGGCCGCGCCGTACCTGCCGTGTCTCGTTTCCCGTGCCGCTGCCGCGCCGGATACGTCGGCAGGCGGCGCCGGACAACCGGACCAGGCAAGCGGCACGCGCGAAGCAGCCGATATGCGGCAATCGATTCGTGAAACGGCGGCCAGACGTGTTCTCCGGCCCGTCACGAATCGTCACGATTCGCCGCGGGCGCTATTTTGCCGACCTTCGATGACTTATCGCAAAAATATCGAGCATAGAGCGATCCGGCGCGCGACATCGTCAGCCTTTGCAAAATGGCCGCCCGCTCACGCCTGCATCCCGTGGCGGCTCGCGCGCATTCATCCGTTCGGCTGATAGCCGCCTGCCCGCGCGCCGCCTACAGTGACCGGAAGCGGATTTTTCCGGAGAACGAGATGACCCAAACACATCCCCGCACGATCGTGATCACCGGCGCGGGCACCGGGATCGGCGCCGCCTGCGCGCGCCGCTTCGCCGGCCTGGGCGACCGCGTCGCGCTGGTCGGGCGGC
>NZ_JAAGPL010000147.1:0-240 GCF_017104785.1 Burkholderia sp. Ac-20353
AATACGAACAGCGAACATAGCGGCAGAATAAGTTAAAGTATAAATAAGGATGCACCGTGTAGTGAATGGTCACATGCTGCGAGCCACCTAATGATATACAAGTAGTCATGTGTCTGACACTAGTGAAGGTATAGACCGTTTGATTGCAGACCGTTGTACCAACAGTTAAGAGAATGATTTAAGTGATCGTAGTGTTATAAGATGACGTGTTACTTTTTTTTTTTTTTTTTTTTAATTATC
>NZ_JAAGPL010000148.1:0-21247 GCF_017104785.1 Burkholderia sp. Ac-20353
TGGTTGGGCGCGGCCGCGCGGGCGACGTTCGCGAGCGCCTCGAGCGACGCGGCGATATCGGCGGACGCGATCCGGTAATAGCGGTGGCGGCCGCGCACGTCGAGCTCGAGCAGCCCGCCATCGGTCAGCCGCGCGAGGTGCGCGCTCGCGGCGGACGGCGACAGCCCGGCGATCAGCGTCAGCTCGCCGGCAGGACGGGCGCTGCCGTCCATCAGCACCCACAGCATCGCGGCCCGCCCGGGATCGGCGATCAGCGCGCCGATGCGGCTCAGGCCCGGAAAATGATGGTCGTCGTGATCGGTCATCGTGGCGTCCCTGCGAGGAAATGGAAGGGGATATCGCGTAGTTTAGGCGCTTGCTTCATTCGATATTTCACGACCTGCTGAAATGTCGATTGCAGGGCCGGCGCGCAGGATGAGGTGGGGCAGGGCGCGCGTAGAATGAGCGGATGCGGCGGCAGTGGGGCCGCCGCACGCAACACGATGCGACGATGAAGACGATTTTCGGCATGTTGGCGGTCGCGCTCGTCTGCGCGGCCTGTGCGCAGGGCGGTGCGGGTTCCGCCGGTGAGCGCGGCAGCAGTATCGAGATGTACGGCGTGATCGACCAGGGCGTCACGGTGCGGCGCTGAAGGGCGGCCGTCCGTGCACCCGGCGCGCCAGGCACGCCGTGGCCCGGGAACGCCGCCTGCACCTGGCGCCGCCGCGCTGCGACGCGTTGTCGCAGCGCAACGTATAATGCCCCGATCGCAGCGCCCCCGCCGCCTGGAGCCCACAAGATGTCCCCCATGTCCCCCGCACCCGCGACCCTCGATCGCACCGAAACCGTCTTCCGCTTTCTCGCCGAGCCGTCGTCCGTGAACTTCGGCGGCAAGGTGCATGGCGGCGCGCTGATGAAATGGATCGACGAGGTCGCGTACGCGTGCGCGGCGGTCTGGTCGAGCCGCTACTGCGTGACGGTCAGCGTCGGCAACATCCGCTTCCAGCGCCCGATCCTGGTTGGAAATCTCGTCGAGCTGAAGGCGCGCGTCGTCGCGACGGGGCGCACCAGCATGCACATCCACGTGTCCGTGCACGCCGGCGATCCGAAAGGCGGCGTGCTGCGCCAGACGACCGACTGCCTCGTCGTGTTCGTCGCGGTCGACGAGAACGGCAACCCGGTGCCGGTGCCGCCGTTCGTGCCGGAAACCGACGAGCAGAAGATGCTCGCGAAATACGCGATGGACGTGCGCGCCGCGCTCGACAAGATCGTCGAGATGAAGCCGGAAGAGGTCGCGAAGGGCACGATCTGACGCGGCGCGCTTGACCGGTCAGCGCGACCCGATCATCTGCTCCGGCCGCACCCACGCATCGAATTCCGCCTCGGTCAGATAGCCGAGCGCGAGCGCGGCGGCCTTCAGCGTCGTGCCTTCCTTGTGCGCCTTCTTCGCGATCTGCGCGGCCTTGTCGTAGCCGATGTGCGGATTGAGCGCCGTCACGAGCATCAGCGATTCGTTCAGCAGCAGGTCGATGCGCGCGCGGTTCGGCTCGATGCCCGCGGCGCAATGGTCGTTGAAGCTCTGCGCGCCGTCGGCGAGCAGCCGCACCGACTGCAGCACGTTGTGCGCGATCATCGGCCGGAACACGTTCAGCTCGAAATTGCCGCTCGCGCCGCCGACGTTCACCGCGACGTCGTTGCCGAACACCTGGCAGCACAGCATCGTCACGGCCTCGGACTGCGTCGGATTCACCTTGCCCGGCATGATCGAGCTGCCCGGCTCGTTCTCGGGAATCGACAGCTCGCCGAGCCCGCAGCGTGGCCCGCTCGCGAGCCAGCGGACGTCGTTGGCAATCTTCATCAGGCTGGCCGCGACGGTCTTCAGCGCGCCATGCGCGAACACCAGCGCGTCGGCGGCTGCCATCACCTCGAACTTGCTCGGCGCGGTCACGAACGGCAGCTTCGTCAGGCGGCCGATTTCGTCGGCGACGCGCGCCGCGAATTCCGGATGTGCGTTCAGCCCGGTGCCGACCGCGGTGCCGCCGAGCGCGAGCTCGTACAGGTGCGGCAGCGCCGATTCGACGTGCCGGATGCCCTGGTCGAGCTGCGCGACGTAGCCCGAGAATTCCTGGCCGAGCGTGAGCGGGGTCGCGTCCTGCAGGTGCGTGCGGCCGATCTTCACGATGTCGGCGAACGCCTTCGATTTCGCGTCGAGCGTCGCGCGCAGCGTGCGCAGCGCCGGCAGCAGGTGGTTGACGATCGCGTATGCGGCCGCGACGTGCATCGCAGTCGGGAACACGTCGTTCGACGACTGGCCGCGGTTCACGTCATCGTTCGGATGCACCTTGCGCGCTTCGCCGCGTTCGCCGCCCATCAGCTCGCTCGCACGGTTCGCGATCACCTCGTTGAGGTTCATGTTGGTCTGCGTGCCGGAGCCGGTCTGCCAGACCGCGAGCGGGAATTCGCGTGGATGCTGGCCCGCGATGATCTCGTCGGCCGCCGCGATGATCGCGCTGGCCTTGTCGTCGGCCAGCACGCCGAGCGACTGGTTCACGGCCGCCGCCGCGCGCTTGACGGTCGCGAGCGCGTGGATCAGTTCCGGCGACTGCTTCTCGGTCGAGATCCGGAAGTTCTGCAGCGAGCGCTCGGTCTGCGCGCCCCAGAGCCGGGCGGCCGGCACGGCGATCTCGCCGAACGTGTCGCGTTCCATCCGAACTGCTTCGTTCATGATGCACTCCTCCTTGAAAGGGGAAAGGCCGCGCGGGGCGCGGCGTCGGGCGTATCCGGGCGTATCGTGAAGCAGTTGCGCCGCTTGTGCGCGGCGGCGTCTTCAACGCAAGAAGCATAGCGCCGACGGCCGGTTTGCGCCGTCAGGCGCTCAGTGGCTCAAGTGGCGCTCGGTGGTGAGCGATGCGCTCTTCAGGTGGAAGCGCCACGCCAGCAGCGCGGCGACGCTCGCAAGGCCCGTCGCGAGGCCCCACCACAGGCCGCGTGCGCCGAGGCCCGCATGGAACGCGAGCCAGTAGCCGGTCGGAAAGCCGATCCCCCAGTAACCGAAGGTGGCGGCCAGCATCGGGATGCGCGTGTCCCTCAGGCCACGCAGCGCGCCGGACGCGACCGTCTGCATCCCGTCGACGATCTGGAACACCGCGGCGATCCCGAGCAGCGACGCGGCGAGCGACACGGTGCGGGCGTTCGAGGGATCGTCGAGGTGCAGGTAGAGGCTGACGATCGTATGCGGCGCGACGATCATCACGAGCCCCGACAGCGACATGAACGCGACGCCGAGCCCGAGCGCGACGAAACCCGCGTGCCGCGCGGCGACGGGCGCGCCCGCACCGACCCAGTACCCGACCCGGACATTGGCCGCCTGGCCGATCGCGAGCGGCACCATGAACGACACCGACGCGACGTTCAGCGCGATCTGGTGCGCGGCGAGCGACGTCGCGCCGAGCACGCCGACCGTGAGGCCGGTCGCGAGGAACAGCGTCGATTCGACCCCGTACGTGATCGCGACGGGCCAGCCGATGCCGATCAGCTCGCCCATCACGGGCAGCTTCGGACGCGACACGGTCACGAAATGCTTGAAGCGCCGGCGGCCGTGCAGCAGCCAGACGAGCGCGAGCGCGGAGAGCCAGATCGTGATCGTCGTCGCGACCGCGGAACCGAGAAAGCCGAGCCGCGGCAGCCCGAACGCGCCGTGAATCAGCCCGTAGTTCAATACCGCGTTCACGCCGATGCCGCCCAGCGACACCCACAGGAGCCGCCGCGCGGCGCCGATCGCCGGCAGGAACGAGCGCATCAGGCCGACGCCGATCAGGCTGCCGAGCGCGGCGAAGCGCAGGATGCCCGTGTATTCGCCGACGTTACGCGCAAGCGCCGGCGGCTCGTGGAACATCAGCAGGATCGGCTCGGACAGCGACAGCGCGACGATGGCCGGGATCGCGAGCAGTACCGCCAGCGCGAAGCCCGTCCAGTAGATATGCGGCACCCGGTGGTCGGCCTTTGCGCCGCGCGCGTGCGCGACGCTGACGCTGATCGACGACAGCACGCCCTGCAGCACCGTGACGATCACGAAGAAGAAGTTCGCGCCGAGCCCGCCCGCGGCGAGCGAGTCGGGGCCGAGCGAGCCGAGCAGCACCGTGTCGGTGACGCTCATCGCCATCTGCGACAGCTGGGCGATCGCGAGCGGCGCGGCGAGGCGCGCGGTATCGGCGGCATGGCTGGACAGGGACGGCGGCGCGGCGGCCGTCCGCGTAAGACCGGAATGAGACATGGAATGAACGCTCGCGCGTAGGCGGGCCCGTGCTGTGTTTATTTTGAGAGACAGCTAGCTTACGGGTTTATTCATACCCTGTCGAACGGGTTGCGGATGGCCCTGTCGCGGACAGGGGCGCATCGAGGCCGCCAGGGACGCGGCGCTACGCGCCGTGTATCGCGATGCGCGTGTCGCCGAGCAGCACGACCTGGCCTGCGCGGATCTTGCAGGTCTTGCGGAGTTCGACCGCGCCGTCGACTTTTACGGCGCCGGACGCGACGATCACTTTCGCGGAACCGCCGCTGTCGGCGAGGCCGGTGATCTTCAGGAGGTTGTGCAACTCGACGAATTCGCCGGTCAGCGTGAAATCCAGATTGGGCATGACGAAGAAAGCGCACACGGCGCGGGATGAATCGCCCCGCATCATACGGCACCCGGGGGCGCTGCGCGAGCGCGGCGGCGGGGCGCGTCGCCTGGCGGAAGCGGGCGATTCCAGCGCGGTCCGGAATGTACCAGCGCGAGATGTTAGCGAGTGTTAGTCATTCGTCAGCAAATGAAACGGTGGGTAACAGTCTGCGAGATCGGCGAACCCGCGACGCGACGGCCGGGTCTCTAGCCGTACCTGCCGCATGTTGCGGCGGGTGACGCGACGGGCCGCATCGATGCGGGCCGCGCCAACAACTTCTTGAGGAGGATTGTCATGTCCAAGATTCGTACGATGCTGATCGGTGCCGCCATCACGGCGTTCGCGACCTCGGCTGCATTCGCGCAGACGGGTGCTGGCGCGCAGGGTTCCGCAGGCGCAGGCGTGCAGGTGCAGGCGCCGGCCGCCGGCGTCGGTGCAGGCGCTCAGGGCGCGGCCGGCGCGAATGCGTCGGGCAGCGGCCTCGGCAATGCCGTCGGCGGTGTCGGTGATGCAGCGGGCAAGACGGTGGGTGGCGCGACCGGCGCAGTCGGCGCGGCAGCCGACGAGGCCAAGGACACCGCATCGTCGACCGTCCATTCGGCGAAGAAGCACGTGAAGCACGCCGCGAAGTCGGTGAAGGGCCATGCCGGCGCCGCGAAGGCGAAGGCCGACGACGCGGCCGAAGGTGGCGCGGGCGCCGAGGGTGGCGCGTCCGTTGGCGTGCAGGGCGGTGCGTCGGCAAAGGGCACCGCGGAGTAAGCGGCGTTCGTCCGCCGGCACGACGGTCGCCCCGGAAGGCGCGTCGTGACGGCGGCCGACTGGCAGCCAATCCGCAGCCAACCTGCCGCTAATCGGCAACTAATCGGCAACTAATCGGCAACTAATCGGCAGCCAACCCGCGGCCCGGTTCGCTTCGCGCGGACCGGGCCGTGCTTCATTCCGGCCGGCGTACCGTCACGGCCGGCGCTGTTCCTGCGCCTGGCCTTGCGCGGTCCGCGCGGAGGCCGGCGCAAACACGCTGCGCAGCCACGCGGCGAGGCGCGCGAATACGTCGTACGGTTCCTCGACGAAGATCTCCGGTTTCAGGAGCCGCAGGTATTCCATGATCTGCTGCGCTTCCTGCTTCTGGAACGAGCCGTGCGCGAGTCCGAGCCGCAACAGCCCGCGCAGTTCGCCGAGCTTGTCGCGCGCGGCGCTGCCGACGCTCATCTCGCACGCGAGCTTCGCTTCGTAGATCCGTTGCCGCAGCGATTCCGCGAGCCGCCACGCGGGCGTCTGCATCTGTTCCTCGAGCACCTGGATGTCGAGCACCGCGCTCTTGATCTGCGCGGCGAGCGGGTCGACGAGGGCGGGGTCGCCCTGCGCCTCGGTGACGATCGCTTTCGCCCAGTCGCGGCAGGCCTTCGCGAGCTCGTCGGGCGTCCATTCCGAGCGCGATGCGAAGCCGAAGCCGAATTCGCTGGCCTGGCGCATCAGGATCGCGACGACGTCCGGGAATTCCTTGTCGAGCGTCCGCTTTGCCCATGCATACTGGCCGCCCTGCAGCATCCGCTGCACCGCGTGCTCGGTCAGCGGAACCATGTTGTCGAGCAGTTTCGCGCGCAGGAAATCCTCGAACGACGGCGTCGCGAATTGCGGGTCGAGTTTCAGCGACACGCGCACGAAAGCGTCGTAGTCCTTGCGCAGGGACGCGAGCGTGTCGTCCTTGAGGGAAAGGGTGATCTGGCCCATGAATCGTCTCGATGGCGGGGCGGCCTGCGCGTAACGGACGCCGACACTGCGCGCGGGTGCGGGCGCAGCGTCGACGGACCGGTTTGCGTCGGGGCCGATGGCGGGTCTTCAAGCGTTTATCGGCACGCGGGACGAAAACTTGAGCGGGCCGTGGCCGCGCGCGATGCTGGCGGCGGCGCGCGCACCGTCGATATGGGCCTGGGCCGGTTCCCGGCCGGCGCGCCGCTCAGCCCGGCAGCCAGCCGTGCGGCAGCACCGCGCCCTGCCAGATGAAGAACACCGCGAGCCCGGCGGCGATCGTCACGAGCGGCCGGCGCGTCGTCGCCGACACGAGCACCGCGGCGAGCGCGCCGACGAGCTGCGGATTGCGCCACGTGAGTTCGGCCGTCCCGCCGTGTGGCGACACGGTCATCGGCACGATGATCGCGGTCAGCACGGTGACGGGCACGAAGCCGAGCGCGGTACGCACGAGCGGCGGAAACGTCAGGCGTTCGCCGAACAGGAACAGCGTCGAGCGGATCGCGTACGTAATGACGGCCATGCCGAGGATCAGCAGCGCGTAGCTCACGATGCGGCCTCCGTGTGCGAGCCGGCGCGCGCGCGTTCCTGCAGCAGCGTGAGCGCGACGCCGACGACGACGCCCGCCGCGACCGCGCCGAGCAGGCCGAGCTTGTACGGCCAGCCCTGCCAATAATACGCGAGCGTGCCGGCCGTCACGGCGGCCGCAAAATAACGCAGCGTGCCGAGCTGCGGCACCACGATCGCGATGAAGGTCGCCGCCATCGCGAAATCGAGGCCGAGCGACTGGAGCCCCGGGAACGCCGCGCCGAACCACAGGCCGGCGATCGTCCAGATCTGCCAGTTCACGTACATCGCGAGCCCGCAGCCGAAGAAGTAGTGCGGGCCGACCGTGCCCGGCGGGAAGTGCCGATAGTGCGCGTACGCGACCGCGAACACCTCGTCGGTCAACAGCGCGCCGAGCGTTGCGCGCCAGCGCAGCGGCAGATGCGCGACGTACGGCGCGAGTGTCGCGCTGTACAGCAGGTGGCGCAGGTTGACGATCAACGTCGTCGCGAGCACGACCGCGAAGCCCGCGCCGCCCGCGATGAGCCCAAGCGCGATGAATTGCGCGGAACCCGCGAACACGGTCAGCGACATCAGCGCGCCGTGCCAGCTGACGAGCGGGCCGCCGCTGACGAGCGTGCCGTAGATCACGCCGAACGGTGCCGCGCCGACCAGCATCGGGATCGTGTCGC
Source organism: Burkholderia sp. Ac-20353 (assembly GCF_017104785.1). NCBI lineage: Bacteria > Pseudomonadati > Pseudomonadota > Betaproteobacteria > Burkholderiales > Burkholderiaceae > Burkholderia > Burkholderia sp. Ac-20353. Next base: position 7,628 of record NZ_JAAGPL010000148.1, read on the forward strand.
GCGCGCCGTCGAGCCACTCGTTCAGCGGCCGACGAGGGGATGAGGTTGGGGAATCGTTCAAGGTAGTGCCTCCATGCTCTGGAGGATAGTGGGCCGGCGCGGGGTCGGCTTGTACGTTCTTGCGCTGCGGGTGCATCAGCACATCAGCACGTTAGCGCGTCTGCCAGCGTCCTGGCGGCACGCCGAACATCCGTTTGAAATGTCGGGTGAAATGGCTCTGGTCGACGAAGCCGCTGTCCGCGGCGACGTCGGCGACGGCCACGCCCGCGCGCAACGGTGCGAGCGCCCGCTGCAGGCGCAGCTGGTTGCGCCACGCATGCGGCGGCATGCCGGTCGTGCGCGTGAAGAGGCGTGCCGCGTGGAATGGCGACAGGCCGGCTGCGCGCGCGACTTCGTCGAGCGTCACCGCGCGCGTCAGGTCCGCGGCGAGCTGCTCGCGCATCGCTTCGACGCGCGGTTCGTCCGCGACGAGCGGCGCCGGGCGCGGATGCGTATCGGCATGGCGCACGATCAGTGTCGAGAACGCGTCGAGCATGGCCGTTTCGGCCGCGAGCGGATCGTAGATGCGCGGCGCGGCAGCGCCGGCCTGATCGGCCGGCTGCTGCCCGTGTCCGTGCGACGTGGTCGCATGTTCGCTGCCGGCTTCCATCAGGCGGTGGGCGTGCGAGATCCGGGCCGCGAGATCGAGGTCGCGGATCACGTCCGGCGGAAACCAGGGGGCGTCCTGAGGGCGCCCGGCGATCGCGCTCGCGAGCGACCGGATGAAATCGACCGGCACGTAGCTGACCCGGTAGTGCCAGCCGTCGTCGGCCGCGCGCGAGCCGGTGTGGACTTCGCCGGGGTTGATCACGGGCACGGTGCCGGTCTCGGCGACGTAGCCGCTGCCGCGATACGTGTAGCGCTCGGCGCCCGCCTCGATGACGGGGATCGTGTACGCGTCGTGCCAGTGGGGCGCGAACGTGTGGTCGCGATAGGTGGCCGTGACGAGATCGGCGTCCGGCAGCAGCACGGTGCGCCAGTAGCGGACGGTATCTCGAAGGCGGGCGGCGGACATGGCGGGCGCGGGAGCGGGCGAACCGATAGTGTAGCCCTGCGAGAATCCGGCCCGCTTACTTGACGGGGATCGGCGTGGCGGCCGGGACGGGCACCGCGGTCACGCTGTTCTTCGGGCTGCCGCTGACGACCCGGTCGCTGTAGGTCAGGTAGACGAGCGTGTTGCGCTTCTTGTCGACGACCCGCACGACGTGCAGCGTCTTGAAGATGAACGACATCCGCTCGCTGAACACGTCGGTCTGCTGCTTGAGCGGCCCCGTGAAGCTGATCGGGCCGACCTGCCGGCACGCGATCGACGCTTCGCTCGGGTCTTCGGCGAGGCCGAGCGAGCCCTTGATCCCGCCGGTGCGCGCGCGCGACACGTAGCAGGTCACGCCCTGGACGAGCGGATCGTCGTATGCCTCGACGACCACGCGGTCGGAGCCCGTCACGCGGAAATTGGTGTTGACGCTGCCGACTTCCTCCGCGTGCGCGAGCGGCGCGGCGGCGAACGTTGCGACGAGAAGGGCGGAGGGCACGACGGCGGAGAGGCGAGTCTTCATCGGCAGAGGCTGAAGCTGAAGCGATTGCGGGACAGAGACTCTAGCATGCGCGCGGGACGCGCCATCGGCATCGGCATCGGCAATGGATTGGCAATGCAGCGCCGGAAAAACAAAAGGCCCGTCGAATGACGGGCCTTTCGCTATTTGGCTCCCCGACCTGGGCTCGAACCAGGGACCTACGGATTAACAGTCCGGCGCTCTACCGACTGAGCTATCGGGGAATAAATCGGTACATCTGCGTTTGCGTTACCAACAAAAAACCCGTCCACCTTCAACGGGCCTTTGCATTTTTGGCTCCCCGACCTGGGCTCGAACCAGGGACCTACGGATTAACAGTCCGGCGCTCTACCGACTGAGCTATCGGGGAACAAACAACAACAGCAGAGAAACGAGATTGTATGGAGTGTTGGTTAGTGTGTCAACACTTTTAACGCATCCCGCTCAAAATTCTTTTCGGGCGGGCGTCGGGCGATCAGCGCTCGAGCAGATGCAGCTTGTCCTGCACGTCCTTCCACTCGTCCGCGTCGGCCGGGGCCGGCTTGGTCTTCGTGATCGACGGCCAGTTTTTCGCCAGCTCGGCGTTCAGCGCGGTGAACTGCTGCTGGTCGCCCGGCACGTCTTCTTCCGCGTAGATCGCGTTGGTCGGGCATTCGGCCACGCACACGGCGCAGTCGATGCACTCGTCCGGATCGATCGCGAGGAAGTTGGGACCTTCACGGAAGCAATCCACCGGGCACACATCCACGCAATCCGTGTATTTGCACTTGATGCAGCCTTCGGTCACAACGTGAGTCATTAAAACGCTCCTGCTTGGCGGTATATATGGGGTGGCGTATGCGCCAAAAGCGGCATTGTAACTGATGCACAAAACCCGCATGACGTGGTCGGCTTTCCGGCTTATACCGTTTCGTGATTAGTTTATGGGGGGGGCGCCTAGCTGGGGGCGCCTCGCCGGGGCGCCGTGCAGCGCGGTGCGGTTTCGCGATGGTCCGGCCCGCATTCGGGTAACATGGCCGGCAGGCCGGGCGGCGCGCGGTGCGCCTCAGCCGGTCCTGATATTGGCGGTGCCGTCATCATGATCATCACTTCGCTGCTCGACACGGATCTCTACAAATTCACGATGATGCAGGTCGTCCTGCATCACTTCCCGGCCGCAAGCGTCGAATACCGTTTCAAGTGCCGCACGCCCGGCGTCGATCTCGTGCCGTACATCGACGAGATTCGCGACGAGGTACGCGGCCTGTGCGCGCTGCGCTTCACCGACGACGAACTCGACTACCTGCGCCGGATGCGCTTCATCAAGAGCGACTTCGTCGATTTCCTCGCGCTGTTCCACCTGAACGAGAAGTACATCTCGATCGCGCCGTCGCCGAAGGGCAACGGCGAGATCGACATCGAGATCCGCGGGCCGTGGCTGCACACGATCCTGTTCGAGATCCCGGTGCTCGCGATCGTCAACGAGGTCTATTTCCGCAACACGCAGCGCGAGCCCGATTACCTCGAAGGGCGAGAGCGGCTGTGCGAGAAAATCAAGCTGCTCGGCGCGAAGCCGGAATTCGCCGACTGCAAGATCGCCGACTACGGCACGCGCCGGCGCTTCTCGAAGGTGTGGCACGACGAGGTCGCGCTGACGCTGCGCGATGGCCTTGGCCCGCAGTTCGCCGGCACGAGCAACGTGCTGTACGCGATGAAGCACGGCATCACGCCGCTCGGCACGATGGCGCACGAATACCTGCAGGCATGCCAGGCGCTCGGCCCGCGGCTGCGCGACTCGCAGATCTACGGCCTCGAGATGTGGGCGAAGGAATACCGCGGCGACCTCGGCATCGCGCTGTCGGACGTCTACGGGATGGACGCGTTCCTGAACGACTTCGATATGTACTTCTGCAAGCTGTTCGACGGCGCGCGGCACGACTCGGGCGATCCGTTCGAGTGGGGCGAGCGGATGATCCGCCATTACGACGCGAACCGCTGCGACCCGCGCACCAAGGTGCTCGTGTTCTCCGACGCGCTCGACATCCCGAAGGTCATGCAGCTGTACGAACGGTTCCGCGGACGCTGCAAGCTCGCGTTCGGCGTCGGCACCAACCTGACCAACGACCTCGGCTACGTGCCGCTGCAGATCGTGATCAAGATGGTCCGCTGCAACGGCCAGCCGGTCGCAAAGCTGTCGGATTCGCCGGGCAAGAGCATGTGCGACGACAAGGCGTATCTCGCGTACCTGCGCCAGGTGTTCGGCATCGCGCAGCCGGTCGACGACAACGCGTCGCAATGAGCGTCGGCCGTTCGGCCGAAGGTGCGACGCGGGTGGGGCGGCCGGTATAATCCGACGGTATCGCACGCCAACGTCACGAGGACCGTTCATGGACACTTCCGCTGCCCGTCGCCAGATCCTCGCACGCATCCGCGCAGCGCAGCGTCGCGGGCCCGAACCGGACGCGGCGGAGCGCGAAGGTGTCGCCGACTACCTCGCCCGTCATCCGCAAGGCCCGCGTCCGCCGATGCCGGCCGACCTCGTCGCCGCGTTCATCGACGAGGCGACGAAGCTTGCGACGACCGTCGACGAAGTCGACTCGCTCGCCGCCGCGCCGGCCGCTGCCGCCCGCTACCTGTCCGCGCACGGCCTGCCGATGCAGGCCGTCGCGTGGCGCACGCTCGCCGATCTCGACTGGGCCGGCGCAGGCCTTGCCGTCGAATGCCGCAAGCCGGCCGATGGCGATCTCGTCGGCCTGACCGGCTGTTTTTGCGCGACGGCGGAAACCGGCTCGCTGGTTCTGCTGTCGGGTCCCGATACGTATGCGTCGGCCGGCCTGCTGCCGGAAACGCATATCGCGATCGTCCCTGCGTCGCGGATCGTCGCCGGCCAGGAAGACGCGTTCGCGCTGATTCGCGCGGAGCACGGCGAATTGCCGCGCGCGGTCAATTTCGTGTCCGGTCCGTCGCGCACGGGCGACATCGAGCAAACCATCGTGCTGGGCGCGCACGGCCCGTACCGCGTCCACGTGATCGTCGTACGGGGCGCGTGACGCGCCCCCGATCCACCGCAATTCATTCACCGCAATTCAAAAGGAAGTTCTGCATGAAACGACATGCCGCCTGGGCGGGCATGGCGTCAGGGGCTGCGCTTGGCGCGGCTCCCGCGCTCGCATCGGCCGCGACGCTTGACGGCGCCACGTTGTCCGCGCTCTGGGGCATCCCGTTCGCCGGGATCCTGCTGTCCATCGCGCTGTTCCCGCTCGTCGCGCCGGTGTTCTGGCATCACCATTTCGGCAAGATCGCGGCCGCGTGGGCGATCGCGTTCCTGGTCCCGTTCGCCGCGACGTTCGGTGCGGGCACCGCGTTCGGCACGCTCGTGCACGCGCTGCTCGACGAATACATCCCGTTCATCGTGCTGCTCACCGCGCTCTATACGGTCGCGGGCGGCATCTGCGTGAACGGCAACCTGCATGGCACGCCGAAGCTCAACACCGCGATCCTCGCGCTCGGCACGCTGCTCGCGAGCGTGATGGGCACGACCGGCGCGGCGATGCTGCTGATCCGGCCGCTCTTGCGCGCGAACGACAACCGCAAGCACGTCGTGCATGTCGTGATCTTCTTCATCTTCCTCGTCGCGAACGCGGGCGGTTCGCTGTCGCCGCTCGGCGATCCGCCGCTGTTCCTCGGCTTCCTGAACGGCGTGAGCTTTTTCTGGACGACGACGCATCTCGCGCTGCCGATGCTGTTCATCTGCGCGGTGCTGCTCACGGTGTTCTTCGCGCTCGACACGTATTTCTACCGGAAGGGCGGCGAGGAGCGGCCGGCCGTCGTCGATCCGACGCCCGACAACGACGCGCTGTCGATCGACGGCAAGGTCAACTTCGTGCTGCTCGCGGCGGTGGTCGGCCTCGTGCTGATCAGCGGGATCTGGAAGCCTGATGTGATGTTCGACGTGTGGGGCACGCACGTCGCGCTGCAGAACCTCGTGCGCGACGTCGCGCTCGTCGGTGTGACGTTCGCGTCGCTCGCGCTGACGCCGCGTTCCGCGCGCGAAGGCAACGCGTTCAACTGGGCGCCGATCGAGGAAGTCGCGAAGCTGTTCGCGGGGATCTTCGTGACGATCGCGCCGGTCATCGTGATCCTGCGCGCAGGCGCGGACGGCGCGTTCGCGCAGATCGTCCATCTCGTCACCGGCCCGGACGGCAAGCCGATCGACGCGATGTACTTCTGGGCGACGGGCCTGTTGTCGTCGTTCCTCGACAACGCGCCGACCTATCTCGTGTTCTTCAACCTCGCGGGCGGCGACGCGCAGTCGCTGATGACGACGGGCGCGACGACGCTCGCCGCGATTTCTGCGGGCGCGGTGTTCATGGGCGCAAACAGCTATATCGGCAACGCGCCGAACTTCATGGTGAAGGCGATCGCCGAATCGCGCGGCGTGAAGATGCCGAGCTTCTTCGCGTATCTCGGCTGGGCGCTCGTCGTACTAGTGCCCGTGTTCCTGCTCGCGACGTGGTTGTTCTTCACGGCGTAAGCTGACGGTTTTCAACAATGAGCGGGCAGCTCGTTGCGCGATGTGCGCGACGCGCTGCCGGCGACATGCGGAGATGGCGATGCAGAAGATCCTGGTCGCGCGTCCGATCTTCCCGGACGTGATCGAGCGGCTCAAGCAGTATTTCGAAGTCGACTGGAACAATGGTGACGCGCTCGCGCCCGACGTGCTCGCCGCGCGCCTGGCCGACAAGGACGGCGCGCTGACGGCCGGCGACCCGGTCGGCGCGGCCGAACTCGCGGCGGCGCCGCGCCTGCGCGCCGTGTCGAACATGGCGGTCGGCTACAACAACTTCGACATGGCCGCGTTCAATGCGGCGAACGTGCTCGGTACCAACACGCCCGACGTGCTGAACGAATCCACCGCCGATTTCGGCTGGGCGCTGATGATGGCGGCCGCGCGGCGCATCGCCGAATCCGAGCACTGGCTGCGTGCCGGCCACTGGCAGAAGTGGGCATACGACGGCTTCCTCGGCAGCGACATCTACGGTTCGACGCTGGGCGTCATCGGGATGGGCCGCATCGGCCAGGCGCTCGCGCGCCGCGCGAAGGGCTTCGGCATGCAGGTGATCTATCACAACCGGTCGCGCGTCGCGCCGGAGATCGAGGCGGAGCTGAATGCCGAATACGTATCGAAGGACGCGCTGCTCGCGCGTGCCGACCACGTCGTGCTGGTGCTGCCGTACACGAAGGAAAACCACCACACGATCGGCGCGGCCGAGCTTGCGCTGATGAAGCCCACCGCGACGCTGACCAACATCGCGCGCGGCGGGATCGTCGACGATGCGGCGCTGGCCGCCGCGCTGCGCGACGGGACGATCGCCGCTGCCGGGCTCGACGTATACGAAGGCGAGCCGAGCGTGCATCCGGCGCTGCTCGAGGTGCCGAACGTCGTGCTGACGCCGCATATCGCGAGCGCGACCGAAAAGACGCGCCGCGCGATGGCGAATCTCGCCGCCGACAACCTGATCGCCGCGCTGGGCGAGGGGCCGCGCGCGGGGCAGCCGCCGAATCCGATCAACCCTGACGTCATCGGGAAGCCGCGCGCATGACGATGACGTTGTTGTTGGCTGCCGTCGTCGTGCTGGCCATCGCGTTGGTGGTGGCGATCGTCGCGATCGTACGCGGCGGTGGCCGCCACGATGATGCGGCGGTGCTCGGCGACCAGATCGAGGATGCCGCGCACGCACAGGCGCGCGCGGTCGAGCGGCTCGAGCGCGAATTGCGTGGCGAGATCGTCGAGAACGCGCGCGGCTCGCGCACCGAGCTGGCCGGCAGTTTTTCGCAGCTGCAGCAGACGCTCGCCGCGCAGCTGACGAGCGTCGCGACCGTGCAGAACAACCAGATCGAAGGTTTCGCGCAGCAGCTCGGGAAGCTCGTCGCCGGCAACGCGCAGCAGTTCGACGCGATGCGCGAAAGCCTGCAGCGTCAGGCGCAGCAGGCGCGCGAAGAGCAGACCGCGGCGCTGCGGATGTTCGGCGACACGCTGAACCGGCAGCTCACGCAGCTCACCGAGGCGAACGATCGCCGTATCGGCGAGGTGCGCGCGACGCTCGAGCAGCGCCTGAAGGAAATCGAGACGAACAACGCGGTGAAGCTCGAGGAGATGCGGCGCACCGTCGACGAGAAGCTGCACGCGACGCTCGAGCAGCGGCTCGGCGAGTCGTTCAAGCTGGTGTCGGACCGGCTCGAGCAGGTGCATCGCGGGCTCGGCGAGATGCAGACGCTCGCGGCGGGAGTCGGCGACCTGAAGAAGGTGCTGACCAACGTGAAGACGCGCGGCACCTGGGGCGAGGTCCAGCTCGAGGCGCTGCTCGAGCAGATGCTGACACCCGACCAGTACGCGAAGAACGTCGCGACGGTGCCGAAGAGCAGCGAGCGCGTCGAGTTCGCGATCCGCCTGCCGGGACGCGAAGCCGGCATGCGCGACGCGCCGCCGGTCTGGTTGCCGATCGACGCGAAATTTCCGCGCGAGGATTACGAGCGGCTGATCGACGCGCAGGAGCGTGCCGACGCAGCGGCGGTCGAAGAGGCGGCGCGCGCACTCGAGTCGCGCGTGCGGGCGGAAGCGCGCACGATCGCCGAGAAGTATGTGGCCCCGCCGCATACGACCGATTTTGCGCTGCTGTTCCTGCCGACCGAGGGGCTGTATGCGGAGATCCTGCGCCGCCCGGGCCTGACCGACCTGCTGCAGCGCGATTACCGCGTGACGGTGGCGGGGCCGACGACGCTCACCGCGCTGCTGAACAGCCTGCAGATGGGTTTCCGCACGCTGGCGATCGAGAAGCGCTCGAGCGAGGTCTGGCAGGTGCTCGGCGCGGTGAAGACGGAATTCGGCAAGTTCGGCGACGTGCTCGCGCGCACGAAGTCGCAACTGGAAACGGTCACGCGTTCGATCGAGGCAGCCGAACAGCGCACGCGCGTGATGAACCGCAAGCTCAAGCAGGTCGAGGCGCTGCCGGGCGACACGGCGGCCGGTCTGCTGGGTGCGGATGGTGCGGACAGCGCAGACAGCGTTGAAACCGACGAAGCCTGACCGGCATCCTCGGCACAGGGCGGGCTGAAACGAAAACGGGCGCTGATCGCGCCCGTTTTCGTTTCCGGCAGCGTGCGTGCTGCCGCGATTACTGGATGGCCTTGGCGAGTGCGTCCAGCGCGTCGCCGGTCACGCGCACGATGCGCCAGTCCGGCAGCACGGTCGCGCCCATCTTTTCGTAGAAATCGATTGCCGGCTGGTTCCAGTCGAGCACCGACCATTCGAAGCGTGCGCAGCGGCGCTCGACGGCGAGGGCCGCGAGCCGCCGGAGCATCGCGGTGCCGAGGCCCGTGCCGCGCTGCGACGGCTGCACGTAGAGATCCTCGAGATACAGGCCGCGGCGGCCGAGAAACGTCGAATAGTTGTGGAAGAACAGCGCGTAGCCGACGAGCGCGCCGCCGCGTTCGGCGACGAGCGCCTCTGCGGCCGGGCGCGGGCTGAACAGCGCATCGGCGAGATCGTCGTCGGTCGCGACGAACAGGTGCGTGAGCTTCTCGAATTCGGCCAGTTCGCGCATCAGCGCGAGGATCGCGCCGACGTCGCGGGCTTCGGCCGCGCGGATCAGCGGCGTGCCGCTCATGCTTCCTCCGGCGGGTCGGACAGCACGATCTCGATGCCGCCGAAGCGCGATGCAACCCAGTTGTACGCGTGGCACGCGATCCACAGCAGCACGAAGCCGAGGATCGCGTTCAGCAGCAGCGCGCTCAGGATCGTGCTCAGTTCGACCATCCCGTAGCGGATGTACGCGACGAGGATGCCGAGCAGCACGATCGGCACGCTGAACGTCAGGTACACGAGGATCAGCGCCTTCGCGGTCTGTCCCGCGGCGATCGACGAAATTTGTTTTTTCATGTGCGGATTGCCCCCGTAGAGATTTACCAATAGTGGAATTCAGATCTGGCCGTCGAACGGCAGGATGTCGACCGGTGCACCGGCGTCGACCGCATCCGTGTCGTGGCCAAGGACGATGAAGCAGTTGGCGGCCGCGAGCCCGCTCAGCGACGCGGAACTCTGCGAGCCGGCCGGCGCGACGTGCCAGTGGCCGTCAGCAGCGCGCGTCGCGATCCCGCGCAGGTATTCGGCGCGGCCGGGACGCTTTTTCAGCGGCTGCGTGCTGAACGCGCGATACAGCGCGGGCGGCGGCGTGTGCGCGCCGGCCATCGCGAGCAGCGCAGGGCGGACGATCGCATGGAACGTCACCGCGGACGCGACCGGATTGCCGGGCAGGCCGAAGAACAGCGCGCCGCGCGCGCCGGCGGACGGCGGTGCCAGCGTGCCGCACGCGAGCGGCCGTCCGGGCCTGAGTGCGAGGCTCGCGAACGTGACGTCGCCGAGCCGCGCCATCACGTCGCGCGTGAAATCGGCCTCGCCGACCGATACGCCGCCCGATGTGATCACCGCATCGACCTGCGCGGCGACCGCGTCGCGCAACGCTGCTTCGAGCGCAGCCGGGTCGTCGCGGACGATGCCGAGATCGACCGGCTCGACATTCAGGCGTTCGAGCATCGCGACCAGCATCGCGCGATTGCTGTCGTACAGCGTGCCGCGGTCGAGCGGCGCGCCGGGCATACGCAGTTCGTCGCCGGTCGAGAACACGGCAACGCGCAGGCGGCGGCGCACCGCGACGTCGGCAATGCCGAACGACGCGAGCAGCCCGAGGTCTGCCGGGCGCAGGATCCGGCCCGCCGCGAGCGCGCACGCGCCAGCGGCGAGATCCTCGCCGGCCTTGCGGCAGTTCGCGCCGCGCGCGATGTCGTGCGCGGCGAAACGCATCGCGCCGTCCTGCACGGTCACGCGCTCCTGCGGAATCACCGTGTCGCATCCGGCAGGCAGCGGCGCGCCCGTCATGATGCGGATGCAACCTCGCGCGGGCACCGTGCCGTCGAACGGCCGGCCCGCAAAGGCCGCGCCTGCGATCGCGAGCGTCACTTCGCCGTCGGGCGACGCGTGCGCGCATTCATCGCCATTGAACGCGTAGCCGTCCATCGCCGAGTTGTCGTACGCGGGGATGTCGAACGGCGCAACGACGTCGGCCGCGAGCACGCGGTCGAGCGCGTCGCGCAGCGACACCGTGTCGCATGCGTCGACCGGCGTCGCGCAGCCGCACGCGAGCGCTTGCGCGTCGGCGAGCGACAACGGCGCAGGATCGTCGGCGGCGGGTCGGGAAGCAGGCGAGGAATGCGTGGTCATGAGTCGGACTGCGCCGCGAGGCTTATCGGGTTTGTGGCCGGGGTTCGTGGCCGGCAGGGCGAGGGTGGCGCATCAGCGCGGGGTCGCGTGCGGCAGGCGGCGCGCGGGAACGGGGCCGGTGCCGTCAGCGACGGGCGAGCGCGGCGAGTTCCTGCCAGGAGTTGGCATTGTAAAACGCACGCTCGTCATGAAACTCGACTTCGACCGTCTTGTGGCGTGCGTACCACGCACGGACCTTGCGGTCGCCGGCGTCGAGCCGTGCCGCGAGATCGTCGGCGAGCGCCGAGCGCAGCAGCGCGAACGTCGGCTGCGGCGAACGCTCCTGCTGCGCGTCGACGGTGACGGCCATCGCGATGTCCGCTTGCCGCTCGACGAGCGCGGCATGCAGCCGCGCGACCAGATCGTCGGGCAGGAACGGCGAATCGCACGGGGCGCAGACGACGAGCGGCGCGCGTGCGGCGCGCATGCCGGCGAGCAGGCCCGCGAGCGGGCCGGGGAAGTCGCGCGTCGCGTCCGCTACCACGCGTGCGCCGAATGGCGCGCCGAGTTCCGCATAGCGGTCCAGATGACGGTTCGCGCTGATCAGCGTCTCGTCGACCTGCGGCGTGAGCCGGCGCAGCACGTGCAGCGCGAGCGGCGTGCCGTCGAGCACCTGCAGGCCCTTGTCGGCGCCGTCCATGCGTGTCGCGCGACCGCCCGCAAGCAGCAGGCCGGCAATCGACGGGGAGGTGGGAGCGGGCATTGCGCGTCGGGCTCAGCCGCCGATATACGACATCTCGACGCGCTTGCCGGCGCCTTCGAGGGCCGCATCGGGCGTCGCGCTGCCGCGCAGCTGCGAATAGCGGTCGGTGCGGGCCTGCCAGATCCGCGCGATCGCGGTTGCAATTTCGGCATCGCTCGCGCCGCCGCGCACCAGCGCGCGCAGGTCGTGGCCGGCCGATGCGAACAGACACAGATACAGCTTGCCCTCGGTCGACAGGCGCGCCCGCGTGCAGTCGCCGCAGAACGCCTGCGTGACGCTCGAGATCACGCCGATCTCGCCGCTGCCGTCCGCATAACCCCAGCGCTGCGCGGTCTCGGCGGCCGTGTGGGCCTCGAGCGGGACGAGCGGGAAATGCTCGGCGATGCGCGCGACGACGTCGGCGGACGGCAGCACTTCGGTCATGTTCCAGCCGTTCGACGTGCCGACGTCCATGTATTCGATGAAACGCAGGACGACGCCCGTGCCGCGGAAGCGCGCCGCCATCGGCAGGATCTCGCTGTCGTTCGTGCCGCGCTTCACGACCATGTTGACCTTGACCGGCTCGAGGCCGACGGCCTGCGCGGCGAAGATGCCGTCGAGCACGTCGGCGCTCGCGAAATCGGCGTCGTTCATGCGCTTGAACAGCGCATCGTCGAGCGCGTCGAGGCTGACCGTCACACGTGTGAGGCCGGCGTCCTTCAGCGCGCGCGCCTTGCGGGCGAGCAGCGAGCCGTTGGTCGTCAGCGTGAGGTCGAGCGGGCGGCCGGCGTGCGTCGTCATGCGCGCGAGGCGCTCGATCAGGAATTCGAGGTTCTTGCGCAGCAGCGGCTCGCCGCCGGTGATCCGGATCTTCTCGACGCCGTGTGCGACGAACAGCCGCGCGATCCGCTCGATTTCCTCGAGCGTCAGCAGCGCGCTGTGGGGCAGGAACGGATAGTCCTTGTCAAAGACCGCGCGAGGCATGCAATACACGCAGCGGAAATTGCAGCGATCCGTCACCGAGATGCGCAGATCGCGCAGCGGCCGCGCGAGCGTGTCGTGCAACAGGCCGTCAGGGGTATGCGCGGCGCCGGAGATGTCCGGCATACCGCTGACGTCGGCGAGGGGAATGATGCGTCGGGACATGTTGAAAGAAGTGCGAGCCAGACCTCTATTCTAGCTGCAAGCGTCAGTCCGGGGCCGGGGCGGAAACCCGCAGCGCGGACGTGAAAAAGCCCGCCGGAGCGGGCTCCAGAGCGGGCTTTTTCGTGGCGGCGGACGCGATCAGTGATGCGTCGTTTCCACCTGCTGCATCGGCGTCGTGTCGACGGGCGGCAGCGCCTTGCGTTCGCGCTGTGCGCGGACCGCGCGCGGCAGCTGCGCGGCGGCGTCCTGGGCGGCGCGGAACTTGTCGGCGTCCGTGTTCACCCAGACGAGGCCGGCCTGGGCGAGCACCGACTCGAGGCTGGCCGCAGCCGGCGCCGTGGCGGCCGGTTGCACCTGCTCGACGACCACCGGTGCGGCTTCGGCGGCAGCGACCGGAGCCGGTTCGACAGGAGTCGATTCGACCAGAGCCGGTTCGACCGGAGCCGATTCCACCGGTGTCGATTCGGCAGCCGGTGCCGGCGCGGCTGCGACGGCTGCGACGGCCGGCGCGGCTTCGGCGACAGAAGCCGGTTGCGGGGCTTCGACAGGCGCCGCGGCTTGCGGTACTTCGAACGCGTCGGTCGGCGAAACGGCGACCGGGGCAGGGCCGGCTTCGACCTCGGCGACCGGTGCTGAAACGACCGTTTCGACCGTTTCAACCGTCTCGACCGGTTGCGCTGCAACCGCGGGCGCTGCCACGGCAACTGCCGGGGCTTCGTCGACGCGTGCCGCTGCCGGTTGTTCGTCGGCGGCGGCCGGCTGGGCCGGTTCGGCGTGCGCTGCGGCAGTCTCCGCGATGACAGCGCCAGCTGCCGCGACAGCAGCCACGGCCGCCGGTGCGGACGTGTGCGCCGGCTCGGCTTGTGCGACCGGTGCCGCGTGCGTCACCGGCTCTTCCGCCGGCT
>NZ_JAAGPL010000149.1:0-21101 GCF_017104785.1 Burkholderia sp. Ac-20353
CGGTTTCGCCCGGGGTAGCCGGCGCGGCCTTCTCGAGGCAGTAGCCGAGCCCGCGCACCGTGGAAATCCGCACGCCGCTCGGTTCGATCTTCTTGCGCAGCCGGTGCACGTAGACTTCGATCGCGTTGTTGCTGACTTCCTCGCCCCATTCGCACAGGTGGTCGACGAGCTGTTCCTTCGACACGAGCCGGCCGATCCGCTGCAACAACACCTCGAGCAGGCCGAGTTCGCGCGCGGACAGGTCGAGCACGCGGTCGTTCGCGTACGCGATGCGGCCGACCTGGTCGAACGCGAGCGAGCCGTGCCGCACGACGGTCGGGCCGCCGCCCGCGCCGCGCCGGGTCAGCGCGCGCACGCGCGCCTCGAGCTCGTTGAGCGCGAACGGCTTGGCCATGTAGTCGTCGGCGCCGAGGTCGAGGCCCTTCACGCGCTCGTCGACGCTGTCGGCGGCGGTCAGGATCAGCACGGGCAGGTTGGAGTTGCGCGCGCGCAGGCGCTTCAGCACGTCGAGCCCGGACATTTTCGGCAGGCCGAGATCGAGGATCAGCAGGTCGAACGTCTGCATCGACAGGGCCGTGTCGGCGTCGACGCCGTTCTTCACGTGGTCGACGGCATAGCCCGATTGGCGGAGTGACCGGGTGAGGCCGTCCGCGAGTATGCTGTCATCTTCGGCGATGAGAATTCGCATGTGCGTGACCGGTGGCCGGCAGGGCGCTTGCGCCGGTGCGGCTGTCTCCGACGTGGTTCGTGTGTTGCGCAGCCCACAGTGCGGGCTTGCATAAAACACTGTTTTTTTATACAGTGTCTGCATTCGTGGGCGGCGCCTGAAAGTGGCCGCGCCTTCAACAGACGCTGCTCATCATAGCAAAGGACGATTCATGGAAGATAGCAAGAAGGGCTCCGGGATGACCGCCGAGAAGAGCAAGGCGCTGGCCGCCGCGCTCGCCCAGATCGAAAAGCAGTTCGGCAAGGGCTCGATCATGCGCATGGGCGACGGCGAAGCGACCGAAGATATCCAGGTCGTCTCCACGGGCTCGCTCGGTCTCGATATCGCGCTCGGCGTCGGCGGCCTGCCGCGCGGCCGCGTGGTCGAGATCTACGGTCCGGAATCGTCGGGTAAAACCACGCTCACGCTGCAGGTGATCGCCGAACTGCAGAAGCTGGGCGGCACGGCGGCGTTCATCGACGCCGAGCACGCGCTCGACGTTCAATATGCAGCGAAGCTCGGCGTGAACGTGCCGGAGCTGCTGATCTCGCAGCCGGACACCGGCGAGCAGGCGCTCGAAATCACCGACGCGCTGGTGCGCTCGGGCTCGATCGACATGATCGTGATCGACTCGGTCGCGGCGCTCGTGCCGAAGGCTGAAATCGAAGGCGAGATGGGCGATTCGCTGCCGGGCCTGCAGGCCCGCCTGATGTCGCAGGCGCTGCGCAAGCTGACCGGCACGATCAAGCGCACGAACTGCCTCGTGATCTTCATCAACCAGATCCGGATGAAGATCGGCGTGATGTTCGGCAACCCGGAAACCACGACGGGCGGCAACGCGCTGAAGTTCTACGCGTCGGTGCGTCTCGACATCCGCCGGATCGGCTCGATCAAGAAGAACGACGAGGTGATCGGCAACGAAACCCGCGTGAAGGTCGTGAAGAACAAGGTGTCGCCGCCGTTCCGCGAAGCGATCTTCGACATCCTGTACGGCGAAGGCATTTCGCGTCAGGGCGAGATCATCGACCTCGGCGTGCAGGCGAAGATCGTCGACAAGGCGGGCGCCTGGTACAGCTACAACGGCGAGAAGATCGGCCAGGGCAAGGACAACGCGCGTGAATTCCTGCGCGAGAATCCGGAAATCGCACGCGAGATCGAGAACCGCATTCGCGAATCGCTCGGCGTCGCCGCGATGCCGCAAGGCGCAGGCAACGAAGCCGAGGCGATGGACGAAGAAGAGTGATGGTTCGGCGCCGGGATGACACGGGCAAGCCTGCGGAGCACGACGCGCGCGATGCGCCGGGCGGCTCCGACCGGCGTGCCGCGTCCCCCGGCGCTGGCCGGCGGTCCGCGGGCGTTTCATCCAGCCATGCCGCGAACCGCACCGCGACGAGGGCATCCGACGATGCCCTCGTTTCGTTTCACGTAACCGCGCCGGACGATCCGTTCGAAGACGGCGAATCGTTCGATGCGCACGACCGGGCGCGCCGTCGCGTGTCCGGCGTCAGCTTTCCGCGCGACCGCGCGTCCGCGACGTCGTCCGTGACTTCTGTCGCGACCTCTGCCGCGGCCCCGGAAGACGTCTATACCCGCACGAGCCAGAACCCGCGCCGCACGCGCCGGTCGTCCGGCGCCGCCGCCGATCCTGAGGCCGGCGGGTCAGCCCGCACATCGTCATCGTCGTCGAAACCCGCGCGCTCGCTGAAGGGCCGCGCGCTCGGCTACCTGTCCCGGCGCGAATACAGCCGCGCGGAACTCGCGCGCAAGCTCGCGCCTTATGTCGGCGAGGACGAATCCGTCGAGCCGGTGCTCGATGCGCTGGAACAGGACGGCTGGCTGTCCGACGCGCGTTTCGCCGAGAGCCTCGTGCATCGCCGCGCGTCACGGGTCGGGGCCGCACGGATCGTCAACGAGCTGAAGCGCCACGCGGTCGGCGACACGCTTGTCGAGGAGGTGAGCGCGCAGCTGCGCGAGACCGAATGGGCGCGCGCGCAGGCCGTCTGGCGCAAGAAATTCGGTGCGCTGCCGCAAACGCCTGCCGAGCGCGCGAAGCAGGCGCGCTTCCTGGCGGCGCGTGGCTTCTCGAGCGCGACCATCGTGAAGTTGCTCAAATGCGGTGACGAACTGTTCGGCGATGACTGATCGGCGCAGGCGCGCGCGCAACGCGTGATTTTGCTGCAATGCAACCGCTTCCAGACAGGCGGGAATACCCGCCGTCGCGTCGGACTGTCTCAAATACCCGATATGCTAAAATCCACGGGTTTTCCTCTTCGGCCTCAACCTCCAGCATGCCGCTATCCGAGCCCGTGCCCCGTCAGTTGCGACATCGACGCGCAATCCGAGCGGAAGCCTACGAGCGCGACGACGGCTTGTGGGACATCGAAGCCTGCCTGACCGACCACAAGCCGCGCGACGTCGCGCTTGCGTCGGGCATCCGGCCGAACGGCCTGCCGATCCACGAACTCTGGCTGCGCGTGACCATCGATCGTGACCTCAATGTCGTCGACGCCGAAGCGTCGTCGGAATGGGTTCCCTATCCCGGTCACTGTCAATCCGCCGCTCCCGCCTATCGGGCCCTGATCGGGCTCAACCTCTTCCGCAATTTCCGCCGCAATGCGAACCGGCTGCTCGCCGGCGTCGCAGGCTGTTCCCACCTCACCGAACTGTGCGCCGTGCTGCCGACGGCTGCGATCCAGGCGTTCGCCGGTGACGTGTGGAACGTGCGCGAGGAGGGCGGCGAAGGGCCGGATCACGACGGCGTGCACGCCGAACCGCCTTTCCAGCTCGGCCGCTGCCGCGCGCTGCGGTTCGATGGCGAGGTCGTGCGGCAGTACTACCCGCGCTGGTATGGCGCGAGCCGGCCGGACGTGCCCGGTGAAGGCAGCACGAAGGAATGAACGGAAATCATTCGAAGAAGCGTCTTAAGCGACTTTTCATCCAACTCTCAGACTGAAGGGAATCACGCATGAAGATTCACGAGTACCAGGGTAAGGAAATCCTGCGGAAATTCGGAGTCGCGGTACCGCGCGGCAAGCCGGCGTTCTCGGTTGACGAGGCCGTCAAGGTGGCAGAAGAGCTCGGCGGCCCGGTGTGGGTCGTGAAGGCTCAGATTCACGCGGGTGGCCGTGGCAAGGGCGGCGGCGTGAAGGTGGCGAAGTCGATCGAGCAGGTTCGCGAATACGCGAACCAGATCCTCGGCATGCAGCTCGTCACGCACCAGACCGGTCCGGAAGGCCAGAAGGTCAACCGTCTGATGATCGAAGAAGGCGCCGACATCAAGCAGGAACTGTATGTCAGCCTCGTCGTCGATCGCGTGTCGCAAAAGATCGTTCTGATGGGTTCGAGCGAAGGCGGCATGGACATCGAAGAAGTTGCCGCCAAGCACCCGGAACTGATCCACCAGGTCATCGTCGAGCCGTCGACGGGCCTGCTCGACGCGCAGGCAGACGACCTCGCCGCGAAGATCGGCGTGCCGGCTGCTTCGATTCCGCAAGCGCGCGCGATCCTGCAAGGCCTGTACAAGGCATTCTGGGAAACCGATGCATCGCTGGCCGAAATCAACCCGCTGAACGTCTCCGGCGACGGCAAGGTCATCGCACTCGACGCGAAGTTCAACTTCGATTCGAACGCGCTGTTCCGCCACCCGGAAATCGTCGCGTACCGCGACCTGGACGAAGAAGATCCGGCTGAAATCGAAGCGTCGAAGTTCGACCTCGCGTACATCTCGCTCGACGGCAACATCGGCTGTCTCGTGAACGGCGCGGGCCTCGCGATGGCGACGATGGACACGATCAAGCTGTTCGGCGGCGAGCCGGCGAACTTCCTGGACGTCGGCGGCGGTGCGACGACCGAGAAGGTCACGGAAGCGTTCAAGCTGATGCTGAAGAACCCGGACCTGAAGGCGATCCTCGTGAACATCTTCGGCGGCATCATGCGCTGCGACGTGATCGCGGAAGGCGTGATCGCCGGTTCGAAGGCCGTGAACCTGAACGTGCCGCTCGTCGTGCGCATGAAGGGCACGAACGAAGACCTCGGCAAGAAGATGCTGGCCGATTCGGGCCTGCCGATCATCTCGGCAGACAGCATGGAAGAAGCTGCGCAGAAGGTCGTCGCGGCTGCCGAAGGCAAGTAAGCGCGCTATTGAACACGCATGGCGGCGCGGCTTGCACGCGACGCCAATCGAACAGAGGTCAAAATACATGTCGATTCTGATCAACAAGGACACGAAGGTCATCACGCAGGGCATCACCGGCAAGACCGGTCAGTTCCACACGCGTGCCTGCCGTGAATACGCAAACGGCCGCGAAGCATTCGTCGCGGGCGTGAACCCGAAGAAGGCCGGCGAAGATTTCGAAGGCATTCCGATCTACGCGAGCGTCAAGGAAGCGAAGGAAGAAACCGGCGCGACCGTGTCGGTCATCTACGTTCCGCCGGCAGGCGCAGCCGCTGCGATCTGGGAAGCGGTCGAAGCCGATCTGGATCTCGCGATCTGCATCACGGAAGGCATCCCCGTCCGTGACATGATCGAAGTGAAGGACCGCATGCGCCGCGAAGGCCGCAAGACGCTGCTGCTCGGACCGAACTGCCCGGGCACGATCACGCCGGACGAGCTGAAGATCGGCATCATGCCGGGCCACATCCACCGCAAGGGCCGCATCGGCGTCGTGTCGCGTTCGGGCACGCTGACGTATGAAGCCGTGGCTCAGCTGACGGCACTGGGCCTCGGCCAGTCGTCGGCAGTCGGTATCGGCGGCGACCCGATCAACGGTCTGAAGCACATCGACGTGATGAAGATGTTCAACGACGATCCGGATACGGATGCGGTCGTGATGATCGGCGAAATCGGCGGTCCGGACGAAGCCAACGCCGCTCAGTGGATCAAGGACAACATGAAGAAGCCGGTCGTCGGCTTCATCGCGGGCGTCACGGCGCCCCCGGGCAAGCGCATGGGCCACGCCGGCGCGCTGATCTCGGGCGGTGCGGATACGGCCGAAGCGAAGCTGGAAATCATGGAAGCGTGCGGCATCACCGTCACGCGCAACCCGTCGGAAATGGGCCGTCTGCTGAAGAAGGCGCTGTAAATTCCGCTTGGGTTCGTCCTGCAGAAAACGCCGGCCTAGCCGGCGTTTTTTGTTATGCTCGCGCAATCTTTTCGCAAGATCCGGCGCGCATCATGCGTGGCGTCGCGACAGCGCGCCCGCATCCGGCGGGCCGAGTTTCCTGCCTGCTCTCCTGCTCGCTCTTCTGCCTGCTGCCGCCCATGCTCGAATACCTGACGTCGCTCCATTGGGGGGCCGTATTCCAGATCGTCGTGATCGACATCCTGCTCGGTGGCGACAACGCGGTCGTGATCGCACTCGCGTGCCGCAACCTGCCGGCAAGCCAGCGTCTGCGCGGCGTGATCTGGGGCACTGTCGGCGCGATCCTGCTGCGGGTCGCGCTGATCGCATTCGCCGTCGTGCTGCTCGACGTGCCGTTCCTGAAGTTCGCGGGCGGCGTGCTGCTGCTGTGGATCGGTGTCAAGCTGATGGCGCCCGCCGCCGATGCGCACGACGACATCAAGCCGGCCGACCAGCTGTGGGCGGCCGTGAAGACGATCGTGATCGCCGATGCGGTGATGAGCCTCGACAACGTGATCGCGATCGCGGGCGCCGCGGAGCAGGCCGATCCTGCGCACCGGCTCGGGCTCGTGATCTTCGGGCTCGTCGTCAGCGTGCCGATCATCGTGTGGGGCAGCACGCTGGTCCTGAAGCTGCTCGACCGCTTTCCAATCGTCGTCGCGTTCGGCGCCGGCCTGCTCGGCTGGATCGCGGGCGGGCTGATGGTGAACGACCCGGCTGCCGACCGCTGGCCGCTGCTCGACACGCCGGCCGCGATCTACGGCGCGAGCGTTGCCGGCGCGCTGTTCGTCGTGGTGGCCGGGTATGCGCTGAAGCGGCGCCGCGGCGCGTCCGGAGCGTCCGGCTCGCACTGATGCACTGACGCATTGGCCATCCGGCTGACTGCCGGCCGCGCGGCTCGCTGGCTACGATCGAAACGCCTGCCTCCCTGGCAGGCGTTTTTCGTATCCGGAGCCTGTCATGTTCGAAGCCTTTTCCGTCTCCCTGTTCCGCCGTCTCGCCGCCGACCTGCAGCGAACGCGCCGCCCGCCGCGCTGGCGTCCTGGCGGTTTTACGCTGATCGAGCTGATGATCGTGCTCGCGATCGTCGGCGTGATTGCCGCGTATGCGATCCCTGCCTACCAGGATTACCTTGCCCGTTCGCGGGTCGGCGAGGGGCTCGCGCTCGCGTCGTCCGCACGGCTCGCGGTCGCGGACAACGCGGCGAGCGGAACGGGCCTCGGCGGCGGCTATAGCCCGCCCGCCGGGACCCGCAACGTCGAGTCGGTCCGGATCGACGACGACACGGGCCAGATTTCGGTCACCTTTACCGCCCGCGTCGCGGCCGCCGGCGCGAACACGCTCGTGCTGGTGCCGTCGGCGCCCGACAAGGCCGACGCGCCGACCGCGCGCGTCGCGCTGAAGAAGGGCGCGATGCAGGCCGGCGCGATCACGTGGGAGTGCTTTGCCGCGGGCAAGTCCGCGTCGTCGCTGCCGGCGCCAGGGGCGGGGCCGCTGCCGGGCGATGACGCGACGCTGGCGGCCAAATACGCGCCGGCCGAGTGCCGCGCATAGCGGCCAGTGGGGCCAGTGAGGGGCAGTAGGGGCCGATAGCCGCCAATCGCGACCAATCGCGGCTGATAGCGGGGCTGGAACGGCGGGCCGGCACGCGGACAGTGCCGCTGCCGCATCGGTCGCGTCGTGGTGCGGCCGCACGTCGGGTGCGCCGGTACCGCACAGAGCGGGGAAAGTTTTGTATAGTGCGCCGGTTGCTGACATCCGGTTTGCTCATGCCTTCTTCTTTTTCCCGCTCGTTGCCGCTCGTCGCGCTGGCTGTCGCGCTGATCGTGCCCTACGCGATCACGAATCACACGTATCCGATCCCGACCTTCTATTCAGAGTTTTCCGCGCTGGTGCTGTATCTGCTGGTCGGTGCGACGGTGATCCTGCTTGCGCGGGCGAGTCGTCAGGCCGCGCCGTTCGCCGCGCCGGCCGCGTTCGTCGCGCCACTCGGCTTCGCCGCGGTGCTGTTTGCGCAGACCGCGCTGATGCCGCTGCGGGTGCCGTCGATGAACTGGCTGGCGATCGGCTACCTCGGCGCGGCGCTGGTCGCGATGCAGGCGGGCTACGTGTTCGCGCGCGAGGGGCTGGCCGAAGCGGTCGCGCGGATGATGGCGGGCGCGTTGCTGATCGGCGGCGTGTTCGCCGTGTTCTGCCAGGTCGTTCAGCTCTTCCGGCTCGAATCGGCGCTGACGCCGTTCGTCGTGGTGTACAACATCGCGGTCGACCGCCGGCCCTACGGCAACATGGCGCAGGCGAACCATCTCGCAACCTATATCGCGTTCGCGCTCGCCGGCGCGCTGTATCTCGTGCAGACGCGCCGCCTCGCAGTCTGGGCGTGGTTCGCGCTGTCCGTCGTGCTGTCCCTGGGGCTCGCGCTGACCGTGTCGCGCGGGCCGTGGCTGCAGGTCGCGGTGATGGTGGTCGCCGGCTTCTGGATGGCCTGGGTCGATGCGCGCCGCCAGCCGGGCGCGCCCGGCAACGCGCGCGCGTGGCTGATACCGGTCGCGCTCGTCGTCTTGTTCGTCGCGGTGAACGTCACCGTACGCTGGGCGAACCTGCATTACCACCTGAATCTCGCGGAGTCGGCGGCCGAGCGGATGCGCGACGCCGGGCAGATCGCGCCGCGCCTCGCGCTGTGGAAATACGGGATCGCGATGTTCCGCGAGCATCCGCTGCTCGGCGTCGGCTGGGGTGAATTCCCGTCGCACCAGTTCGCGCTCGCCCGCACGCTCGGCGGCGTCGAAATCGCGAACAACGCGCACGACATCTTCATCGACCTGCTCGCGAAGTCCGGCGTGATCGGCCTCGGCGTGCTGGCCGTGACGCTCGTGCTGTGGTTCGTCCGCACGGTGCGCGCGCCGCAGTCGAGCGTGCGCGTGTTCGGCTTCGCGCTGATCGGCATCCTGCTGATGCATGCGCTCGTCGAGTATCCGCAGCAATACATGTTCTTCCTGCTGCCGGCGATGTTCGTGATCGGCTTGCTCGAAGTGAAGCCGCTGCGCGTCGTGCCGGGCAGCGCGGCATTCGGGCTGTTCGCGCTGCTGTCGTTCGGCGGCCTGCTTGCGATGCTGCCGGTGTTGCGCGACTACCAGCGCGCGGAAGTGCTGTATTACGGCAGCGACCCGGCCGCGCAATATCGCGACGCGCCGTCGATGCTGTTCGGCGCGTGGGGCGACTACGGTGCGGCGACGCTGCTGACGATCTCGCACGACGCGCTGCCGGCGAAGCTCGCCGCGCACGAGCGGGCGATCGCGTTGCTGCCTGGCGAAACGGTGCTGCGCCGTTATGCGGTGCTGCAGGCGCTGGATGGCCGCGACGCCGACGCACTCGACACGGTCGCGCGCCTGCACGTGTTCGCGAAGGAGCTGAAGGACTGGCCGCAGCAGCTCGCGGCGCTATACAAGCTGTGCGACGCGCAGCCGACGCTGAAGTCATTCAAGGCGGCCGTGGTCGCGAAGTACGGGGAAGTGCCGGCCGACGCGCTCGACGAATCGGATGACGACGACGACGCGGAATGAGTTGCACGGAGCGTGTGGTCGGTGATGATCGACGCGTCGGATGATGCCATTACCTCGCATATCGCGTGGATTCCGCGCGGCCGGCCGCGCATTCACCGTCAAGCTTTGTCAAATCGCCGCCACCGCCCGTGCAAGGGCGTGCACAATGCGCAAGCGTTCGCGTGCCACGCGCGTGCGTTCTGCGGCGCGCGGGTGCGGGCGTCGCAATTGAGAATCTGAGAGCAGGATCGCGGCGGCGCCGATGCCGGCCGCGCGGCCGTAACGGGGGCGCCGATCCTATGGCCGCGGCGCACGGCGCGCATGCGCGGTCAGGCGAACGGCAGCCGGTGCGCACGCCCTGAAGCAACGCAAATAACGACATTCGACCATGGCTATTCGCTCGACTTACCTGATCCTGCCCGTCGTGGCTGCGCTGTTTTCCGGCTGCGCGATGCTGTCGTCGTCGCAGGAAAGCAACCTGTCGTGCCGCATCCCGCGCGCCGTCTATCCGGATACCGCGAAGCCGCTCACGCGTCGCGTAACGGTGCTCGTGCGGGCGCTGATGACGACGTCGGGCGAAGCGCAGAACGTCACGGTGACGACGAGCAGCCGCAACGCGGCAGCGGATCGCGCCGCGATCGACGCGATGTCGCTGGCGACCTGCACGCAGACGGGGGCCGCTGCGAATCCGTTCCTGCTGACGCAACCGTTCGTGTTCGAGCCGCGCCGCGCCGAGTGACATCCGCACGGAGCGGTAAGCGGGACAGCGGGACAGCGACAGTGCGCGCCGCAGCGACGCGCGGCCAGCGGCCGTAAGTACGCCGCCGCCAAGCCGCTGTCGAGCCGCTGTCGAGCCGCCCCGACGCTCAATGCTTTGCCATCAGGTTCGCGCCTCGACAGGTCGGCTCCGGCGTGTCGCGCAGCGCGAGCATCGTGAACCCGTTGGGATCCTGGCGGATCAGCCCGTAACGTTTCGCGACGATTCCCCCCGACTTGCCGTTCAGCCCGATTTCGACCTGATAGCGATCCTTCGCGGACGTGCAGCCGCGCACGGGCCCGTAGCTGAGTGCCGTGTACGGCGCCTTGAGTTGCTCGTTGAGCGCCTTCCGCGCTGTCAGTGCGGCAGCGGCCGCGGCCGGTTCGCTCCATTCACGCGCGAGCGCGTCATCCACGTTCAGCCATTCGTCGACGAAGTCCCGGCCGTTCGCGGCGGCGGGCTGGATGCGGTGGACGGCGTCACCGTCCACCCGATAGCGGAAGATGCCCGGTCGCATCAACACGTCCGCATCGTTCGAGTGGATCACCGCACGCAACTCGAAACCGTCGGGGCGCGTTTTCAGCCGGAAGTTGTCTTCGCTATACCAGTAATCGGCATTCGTGCTGAACACCGTTCGCTGCGGGGCCGAGCCGTTTGCCGGGACGATTACGTCGGCGACGAAGTGGGTCCACGTCGACGTGCACCAGGGCGTGCCGTGCACGACCACCACCTGTCCGCCGGGCAGCGCTGCGAACTCGAAGCCCCTGCCGTACGCGCCGGACACATCGTTGTAATCGCCGCTCTGCCAGCGCAGCACGCGCCGCCAGCCACCGTTGTCCCATGCATAACCGGCGAGCAGGTTGTCGTCGCCGCACGGGACGTCGAAGCCCGCGCGTACGAGGAGCAGCGGCCGAGGCGACGCGACGCGTTCGATGTGGACGCCCGGACTGCCTCCGAACGACGATCCGCGGCTCGTCCACTCCACCGGCTGCGAGGTCGCGCCGAGCGCGGCGGCAAGCGTGCGCTGCAGCGCGGCCGGCTCGACGTGTTCATTGCTGCACGCGAGCCGTGCGTCGATTGCGCCGACGAGCGCCTGCTTGTATGTGCGGATCGCGTCGCGCTGCGCGGGCAATACGGTTTCGCTTACGTCGTCGCTTTGCACGCTCGGAAGCTGCGTCAACCGGCGTTGTGCGTCGAGCGCGGCGCGCGCGGTGGTGTCGGCAGCGGGGCAGGCGCCGGCGGCGAACGCAAGAACCGGTACGGCGGATGCAATGCACAGTGCGAGTGCGGCGCGTTTCGGCGTTTTCTTCATCGAACACTTTCTCCAGCGGGAGCGAGGGCACCGCGTCGCCCGAGTGCGTCGCGGCATGGTGCGGGTGGAAGCGCCGGCCGCGCGTCGCGCCAGCCGGCTAGCGCGCAGGTCAGCAGCGCCTGGAACCGCGATGCGGCGTTGCCGGCGCGTTGCGCATGCGCGGACGACGGCATGCACCAGACGGACATGGACAGCAGCAGGGGCAGCACCCCGCGCATCGCGCGTGCCGGATTCGGCCCTGGCATCGGATCACGCTCTCAGGTTGTTGTTGTGATTCTTTTGGGACACGGACGCTGCTGCGTCCGTGCGGCAGCACGCCGCCGGCGCCGTGACCAGGGTGCGACGTGCGGTGCGCGGCGCCTTATCAGCCGCCGCTATCCTCGGCCTTCCAGTCCCCCGACTTCCCGCCGTGCTTCTCCCGCACGCTCACGTCGGTGATCACCATCCCGCGGTCCACCGCCTTGCACATGTCGTACACGGTCAGCAGCCCGACCTGCACCGCGGTCAGCGCTTCCATCTCGACGCCCGTGCGCCCGAACGTCTCGACCTGTGCGACGCACTGCACGCCCGGCAGCGTGTCGTCGAGTTCGAAATCGACGGCCACGCGGGTCAGCGCGAGCGGATGGCACAGCGGGATCAGGTCGGCGGTGCGCTTTGCGCCCTGGATCGCCGCGATGCGCGCGACGCCGAGCACGTCGCCTTTTTTCGCCTTGCCGTCGCGGATCAGCTCGAACGTCGCCGGCAGCATGCGGATCGTGCCGCGCGCGATCGCGATGCGCCGGGTTTCCTGCTTGCCGCCGACGTCGACCATGTGCGCGTGGCCGGCGGCATCGAAGTGGGTGAGTCCTGACATGTGTTGCTCCGTTCCCATGCACGATTTCAACGGGCGCCTATCATATCAGCGGTGCTCGCGGCGACGGGATGCAGATCACGGACGATCCGCACGGGACAGCGCGAGCGTCGCCGTTACAATGGCGACAATATTCATACCAATCGCCGCGATGCGTGCGCAGCGCGCGGGACGGCGTCGCGACTATCCTGCCATGCGTGTCAAACAGTTGCTTGCTGCGTCGCTGTCGGTTGCGCTCGCGCTGCCGTCCGGCGGCTTCGCGCAACGTACGGAGGGCATGCCGCTCGAATCGGCGCCTGCCGGTTCACCGTCGATTTCTACCGTGCCGTCCGGCATTTCGCCCGGCGTGTTCGGCCTGTACGGCGGCGCCGAGAGTCGCTTCTCGGGCAACGACGCCGCATCGGGGGCGACCCCGAGCCTGCGTGCGCCACTGCGCGTGCTGCAGCTCCCCGATCTCGGCGACGGCTCCGGCGGCTCGCTGACGCCGCAGGCCGAGCGCACGCTTGGCGAGCGCGTGATGCGCGAGGTGCGGCGCGACCCCGACTATCTCGACGACTGGCTCGTGCGCGACTACCTGAACGGGATCGCCGCGCAGCTCGCGGCCGCGGGCGCGGCGCGCTTCATCGGCGGCTACATGCCGGACTTCGAGCTGTTTCCGGTGCGCGACCCGCAGATCAACGCGTTCTCGATGCCGGGCGGCTTCATCGGCATCAACACCGGGCTCTTCATCACGACCCAGACGGAGTCCGAACTTGCTTCGGTCGTCGGCCACGAGATGGGCCACGTGTTTCAGCGGCATATCGCGCGGATGATCCACGCGAACGAGAAGACCGGCTACACGGCGCTCGCGTCGATGCTGCTCGGCGTACTCGCCGGCGTGCTGGCGAGGAGCGGCGACCTTGGCAGCGCGATCGCGCTGGGCGGGCAGGCGTATGCGGTCGACAACCAGTTGCGTTTCTCGCGCACGGCGGAACGCGAGGCCGATCGCGTCGGCTTCCAGCTGCTCGCGGGCGCGGGCTACGACCCGTACGGGATGCCGGGTTTCTTCGAGCGGCTCGAGCGGGCATCGATGGGCGACGCGGGCGTGCCGGCCTATGCGCGCACCCATCCGCTGACCGGCGAACGGATCGCCGACATGGAGGACCGTGCGCGGCGCGCACCGTACCGCCAGCCGCGCCAGTCGCCTGAGTACGGCTTCGTGCGCGCGCGGCTGCGGATCCTGCAGAATCGTGCGCCGACCGACGTCGCGGCCGAGGCGCGGCGGATGCAGCTCGAGATCGACGACCACACCGCGCCAAATGTCGCCGCGAACTGGTATGGAATCGCGCTCGCAGATGCGCTCGACGGCCAGTACGACGCGGCGAGCCAGGCGCTCGCGGCGTCGCGCGCCGCGTTCGATGCGCGGCGTTATCGAATAGGTGTGCTTGCTGCTTCGTTCGTGCTGCGTCCCGGCGTAATCCCGGCGTCGTCCATTTGCCCGCCGGCGGGCCGGCGCGGTGGACGATCCACGCGCCGGCCCGGCACTGCGTCAGCCGGCGACGTCGAGATCGAGCACCGGCGGCGCGTCGGCGGCCGCCGACCCCGGCGCGTGGATACGAATCGGCTCGCCCGCCGCCGCGCTCGCATAGATCGCGTCGAGGATCTCCATCACGATCAACCCTTCCTCGCCCGGCGCCGGATGCGGGACGTCACACAGGATCGCTTCCGCGTAGTCGTACATCGCCGAATGCGCGCCGTCCGCAGGTGGGTTCAGCCGCATGTCGAACTGCGCGCCGTTCTGCTCGATGAAGATGTGCGCATCGAACGTATAGCCTTCGTTCAGGTTCTTCTGCAGCAGCCCCGCGCGCGTGCCGAGCAGGCGCGTCTCCATCAGCTCCGCTTCCTGAATGTTGGTCGCCCACGACGCCTCGAGCGCGAGCGTCGCGCCGTTGTCGAAGCGGATCAGCGCGGCCGCGAGATCCTCGACGTCGAACGTCTTGCCCGCGCGCGTCGCAAGCTCGCGCGCGATCGGGTCGTAGGTGCTGCCCATCACCCACACGGGTTTCGGATAGCCCATCAGCCACAGCGCGAGATCGAGACGATGCACGCCGAGATCGATCAGCGGCCCGCCGCCCGCGAGCGCCTTCGTGCCGAACCAGCCGCCGAAGCCCGGCATCCCGCGCCGGCGATGCCACACCGTGCGGCCGAAATAGAAGTCGCCGAACACACCGGCCTCGACCTGCGCCTTCAGCGCGCGCGACTGCGCGCTGAAGCGGTACGAGAAATTGATCATCAGCCGCTTGCCGGCGCGCTGCGCGGCGATCAGCATGTCGCGTCCCTCGTCCGCGTTCAGCGCCATCGGCTTCTCGCACAGCACGTGGCAGCCGGCGTCGAACGCGGCGAGCGTCAGCTCGCGATGGAACTTGTTCGGCGTGCACACGCTGACGACGTCCAGCTTTTCCGCCGCCAGCATCGCTTCACCCGACGCATAACGCGCGTCGATGCCGAATTCGTCGCCGACCTTCGCGAGCCGCTTCGCATCGGGATCGGCGATCGCGACCACGTCGACGTCCGGATGCTCGCGCCAGCCTTCGATATGCTTGCGGCCGATCCCGAGCCCGATCACGCCGACGCGCAGCCGCCGGCCCCGCGCCACCACCGCAGCTTCCGGCAACTCCACCTTGTAATCGTCGTTCATGCGAGGTCTCCTGCGCTCTGCTGGATGCCGACATGCGCGAACTGCGTGCTCTTCTCGCTGAGCGTTTCGAGCGGCGGCGAGTTCGGGCAGCTGTCGGCAAGATTCACGCGCGGCGCGGCCCATTGCACCGCATTCGCGATCACGCGCTGCACATTGCGGTCGTGATAGGTCGGATACGCTTCATGCCCCGGGCGGAAATAGAAGATCCGGCCGTGGCCACGCTCCCAGCAGCAGCCCGAGCGGAACACCTCACCGCCCTCGAACCACGAGATGAACACGGTCGAATCCGGCTGCGGGATATCGAAGCGCTCGCCGTACATTTCCTCGTGCTGCAGCTCGAAGTACTCGCCAAGCCCCGCCGCGATCGGATGCGACGGCTCGACGACCCACAGCCGCTCCTTCTCGGCCGCCTCGCGCCACTTCAGCGAGCAGTTCGTGCCGAGCAGGCGGCGGAAAATCTTCGAGAAGTGCCCGGAATGCAGCACGATCAGGCCCATCCCTTCGAGCACGCGGCGCTGCACGCGCTCGACGATCTCGTCCGAGACCTTCGCGTGCGCCTTGTGCCCCCACCAGACCAGCACGTCGCACGCGGCGAGCCGTGCTTCGCTGAGCCCGTGCTCGGGCTGGTCGAGCGTCGCGGTGCCGATCTCGAGCGGCAGCGCGCCGTGGCCGAGCGCCGGCGTCTCGGCGAGCGCGCTCGCGATCACCTGATGCAGGCCGTCCGGGTAGATCGCGCGCACCTCCGCGTTCTCCCGTTCGTGCTCGAATTCGTTCCAGACGATCACCGAAAGCTTCTTGTTTAGCATGACTATCCTTTATCAATGGGTTGGCGCCGATTCGACAGCGGCCGTGCGCCCCGGCCGCCTGAAACCTGTGGAACGATCCGCCGCGTGCCGCGCTCAGGCGGTCGCGAGCGTCGGCACGGCGGCGTCGCGCAAAATACGCGCGGCCGCGCGGCCGTCCGGATGAAACAGATGCAGCGCGCCGGCCGGCAGATCGACACGCAGGCGATCGCCGATCCGCGCGCCGCCGGCATCGGTCTTCGCGATGATCGGCTGCGCGCTGAGCGGCGTATCGAGGTACAGCCACGTGTGCTCGCCCATCTGCTCGACGTGCGCGACTTCGCCCGTCACGCCGCCGGTGCCCACCCGCACGTGTTCGGGGCGGATCCCGAGCGTCACCTGGGCGCCGGCTTCGACGCCGTCGCCGGACACGCTCGCGCCCAGCGCGTGCTCGCGGGCCAGCGCGCGGACCTCGCCGGCGCTAGCCGACGCGACGGTCGCCGGCAGGAAGTTCATCGCGGGCGAGCCGATGAAGCCGGCGACGAACTGGCTCGCCGGGTGGTGATACAGGTCGAGCGGCGTGCCGATCTGCGCGATGCTCGCGACCCCGTGACGCGCTTCGAGCGGCCGCAGCAGCACGATCTTGTCGGCGAGCGTCATCGCCTCGACCTGGTCGTGCGTCACGTAGATCATGCTGGTGCTGTCGAGGCTGCGGTGCAGCTTCGCGATCTCGACGCGGGTCTTCACGCGCAGCGCGGCGTCGAGGTTCGACAGCGGCTCGTCGAACAGAAACACCTTCGGCTTGCGAACGATCGCGCGGCCGATCGCGACACGCTGCCTCTGGCCGCCGGACAACGCGCCGGGCTTGCGTTCGAGCAGCTCGCCGAGGCGCAGCGACTCCGACGCGAGCCGCACTCGCCGGTCGATCTCGTCCTTCGGCAGACGCAGATGGCGCAGGCCGAACGCCATGTTCTCGTAGACGGTCATGTGCGGATACAGCGCGTAGCTCTGGAACACCATCGCGATGTCGCGCCGCGCGGGCGCGAACGTGTTCACGCAGCGTCCGTCGATCCACACGTCGCCGGCGCTCTGCTCGTCGAGGCCCGCGATGATCCGCAGCAACGTCGACTTGCCGCAGCCCGACGGGCCGATGAACACGCAGAACTCGCCGGGTTCGATCGTGAGATTCACGTCGCTGAGGATGGGGGTCGCGCCGTACTGCTTGTTAAGACCGCTCAACTTGATCTGACTCATGATTTTCCTCTTGATGCTGACGACGGGCCCGAACCCGCTCAACCCTTGACTGCCCCGGCCGTGAGGCCGGACACGATATGACGCTGGAACACCATCACCAGCAGCACGAGCGGCACCGTGACGATCACCGACGCGGCCATGATGGTTCCCCACGGCAGCTCGTAGCTGCTCGCGCCCGAGATCATCGTGATCGCGACGGGCACCGTGCGCTGCTCCGACGAGATCGTGAAGGTCAGCGCAAACAGGAACTCGTTCCACGCCGACACGAACGCGAGCAGCGACGTCGCGGCGAGCGCCGGCCGCAGCAGCGGCAGGAAGATCCGGAAGATCAGCGTGAACACGCCGACGCCGTCGACGAGCGCCGCCTCCTCCAGCTCGCGCGGCAGCTCGCGCATGAACGTGACGAGAATCCAGATCGTGAACGGCAGCGTGAAGATCAGGTCCGACAGCACGAGCGCGCCGAGGTGGTCGTACAGGCCGAGTGCGCGGACCAGCTCGAACAGGCCCGACAGGATCGCGACCTGCGGAAACATCGACACACCGAGGATGCACATCATCAGCACGCCGCGCCCGCGGAACGACACGCGGCCGAGCGCATAGGCGGCGAGCACCGACACCGCGAGCGACAGCGCGACCGCGCCGCCCGCGACGAACGCCGAGTTCAGCAGGTACGCGCCGAACGGCTGGTCGCGGAACAGCTGCCGGTAGTTGTCGAGCGACGGGCTCGACGTGAACAGCGACGTATCGAACAGCGCGTCGCCATGCTTGACCGACGTGCCGATCATGTAGACGAACGGGAACAGCGCGATCACCAGCACGAGCGCCGACAGCAGCCCGTGAATCGCAATTTCGAGCGGATGCTTCTTCATGTCATGCCTCCTGGAGCCGGCGGCGGCTGATCGCCATGTAGCCAACGGTGAACAGCACGATCGTGATGAACAGCAGCATCGCCGATGCCGACCCGAAGCCGACCTGCTGGAAATCGATCAACTGCTCGCGCACGTAGATCGACATGCTTTTCGTGACCCGGCTGTTCGATGTCATCACGTAGATCAGGTCGAACACGCGCAACGCATCGAGCGAGCGGAAGATCATCGCGACCAGCACGCCGGGCAGGATCAGCGGCAGCGTCACCGAGCGGAACTGGCGCCAGCGCGGCACGCCGTCGACCCGCGCGGCCTCGTAGCAGTCGCGCGGCACGGTCTGCAGCGCGGCGAGCATCAGCAGCGCCATGAACGGCGTGGTCTTCCACACGTCGACGAGCACGATGGTCGGGAACACGAGCCGCGCGTCGGCCGTGAACGCGAGCGGTTCGTGGATCGCGCCGATCGCCATCAGCATCGCGTTGACGATGCCGAACTGGTCGTTGAGCATCCAGCTCCAGATCTTCGCGGACACGACGGTCGGGATCGCCCACGGCACCAGCACCGCCGCGCGCAGCAGCGTGCGCAGCCGCGACGGCACATCGAGCAGCAGCGCGACGCCGAGGCCCGCCGCCGTTTCGAGCAGCACCGATACGACAGCGAACAGCACGGTATTGCCGACCGCCTGCCACCACGCCGGGTCGCGCAGCACGCCCGCCGCACCGAGATAGTTGTCGAGGCCGACGAAATGCCGCTGCGACAGGTCGGACAGCTGCGCATCGGTCAGGCTGAACCATGCGGTGCGCACGAGCGGCCAGCCGGCGATCGCCACCAGCGTCAGCAGCGCGGGCGCCACCAGCAGCCACGCCTGGCGGCGGCGCGCCTGCGCGAGCCCGGTGCCGGCACGCACAGGCGCCTGCTCGAATGAAGGAGTACTACTGATCTGGATGCTTCCGGTTCTCATGCGATATCTCCTGCCGGGCCGGCGCCGTCAGGCGGCCGGCCGGAATGGTCGAGCGTGCGCCGGCGCGCTCAGCGCCCGTTAGTGCCAGCTATCGCCGGTTATCGCCAATTGGCGGCGGGCGCGAGCCGGTTGAGCGACGCAGCGAGCCGCGCAAGCGCGCCCGATGCGGTGTCGCTGCCGGCGAGCACGTCGTGCGCGGCATTCCAGAACTGGTTGCTGACCTGGTTGTACTTCGCGCCCGTGACCGTCGACGGCCGCGCGACCGCGGTGCTGAAGGTCGGCAGCAGGTCGGCCATGAACGGGTTCGCCTGCAGGATGTCCTTGTCGCGGTAGAGCACCGGCATCGTCGGGTTGTACGAGCCCTGCACCGCGCGCATCTTCTGCACCTCCGCGCTTGCCAGGTACATCACGAGCTCGGCGGCAAGCTTCGGGTTGGGCGAGTAGCGCGACACGGCGAGCTGCCATCCGCCGAGCGCGGCGGCCGGGCGGCCGTCGGCGCCACCCTTCGGCAGCGGCGCGATGCCGACCTTGCCCTTGATCGGGCTGCCCGTGCGGTTCGCGATCGCCCACGCATACGGCCAGTTGCGCATGAACACCGCGTTGCCGGCCTGGAACACGCCGCGCGATTCTTCCTCGCCGTAGTTCAGCACCGCCTTCGGGCTGATCGTCCCGACCCATTTCGACGCCTGTTCGAGCGCCTTGATCGCACCGGGGTTGTCGACGGTCACGCGGCCCTTGTCGTCGACCACCGTGCCGCCGTTGTGGCTGCTGATCCATTCGAGCGCATCGCAGGTCAGCCCTTCGTACGCACGACCCTGCCACACGTAGCCCCAGACCTTCTCGTTGCCGGCGGCGCGCTCGCTCGCCTGCACCTTGCGCGCAGCGGCGTCGAGTTCGTCCCACGTCGCGGGCACCTTCAGCCGGTACTTGTCGAGCAGGTCCTTGCGGTAGTAGAGCAGGCCCGTGTCGATGAACCACGGCATCGCGACCAGCTTGCCGTTCACGCTGTCGTTCGCGACGATGCTCGGGAACGACTGGTTTTCCAGCCCGTTGCTGTACGGCTTCAGGTCGATCAGGTGGTTCGCGAGGATGCCCGGCCAGACCGTATCGATCTGCATCACATCGATCTTGTCCGAGCCGCTACCGAGCAGTTGCTGGTACAGCGCGAGCGTCTCGCTCGAGTTGTTTGGCATGCTGATGAACTCGACCTCGTTGCCGGTCTTCTCGGCCCAGCGTTTCGCCGAGACCTGGCAAATGTCCTGGTCGACGCCGGCCGCGCCGCATGCGATCCGCAGCGTCGCCGCGCCGGCCGTGGTCGCCATGGCCGCCGTCATTGCGAGCGCCATCGTCAGCAAACCTGCCTTGAGCTTCATCATCGGGTGTCTCCTGTCCCATCCAGGGTTTGATCGTTCGAATCGTGCGCCGCGGTGCTGCGAACGCATCACCGGGTGCCGTGGGTGTATGAGACTCCAGTCCCGTTAATCGAAAATTTCGGAAACCCGACCCGCCATTAACAATCGAAACAATCGGCTTGGGGGATCGGGGCCAGTTCGCGCTAACGGCGCCAACGGTGCCAACAGCGCGAACCGACGCTAGCCGAGGAGCGCGGCCAGCGCCGCCAGATCGAACGGCTTCGGCACGAATGGCAAATCCGCACGCCAGTCGGGATGCGCCTGGTGGATTTCGGGTGGCAGGCCCGACGTCAGCGCAACGCGCTGCGCGGGCCAGCGTTCGGCGAGCCGCGCCGCGAATGCGATGCCGCTGCCGCCCGCGCCGAGCGAGATGTCCGACAGCACGAGCGTGACCGGGCCGTGCTCGGCCAGCCAGGCGAGCGCCGCGTCGCCGTTCGGCACCGCGTCGGCCTGCGCACCGAGCGCCGCGAACTGGCTGAGCGCCGTATCGCGCACCTCGGGATCGTCGTCCACCACGAGCACGCGAGCGTCGACCGTGCCGGCCACGGGCCGGGCCGGCGCGCTGCTGCGCTCGGGCGGCGCGCTGACGGGAGGCCCGCTATCGGGCAGCCACAACTCGACGCAGGTGCCGTGGCCGACGTCGCTGCGGATCCGCAGGTCGCCGCCGCTCTGGCGCACGAACCCATAGACGCTGCTGAGCCCGAGCCCGCTGCCCTCGCCAGCGGCCTTGGTCGTGAAGAACGGCTCGATCACCTTGTCGAGCAACATCGGCGCGATCCCGCAGCCGGTATCGGTCACGCTCAGCACGACCGCATGCGCGGCAGCCGCAGCCGCGCCGCCCGGCGCCGGTTCGCGGCGCGCGGCC
>NZ_JAAGPL010000150.1:0-21142 GCF_017104785.1 Burkholderia sp. Ac-20353
CACGCCGCTGCCGGGCGCGACGCCGACCGTGCCCGGTTCGTGCACGCTGCCGCTGCCGGGCATCATGGCCGCGGTGGTCGACGAGACGGGCCAGGACGTGCCGAACGGCCAGGGCGGGATCCTGGTCGTCAAGCGTCCGTGGCCGGCGATGATCCGCACGATCTGGGGCGACCCGGAGCGCTTCAGGAAGAGTTACTACCCGGAAGAACTCGGCGGCACGCTGTACCTCGCCGGCGACGGCACCGTGCGCGACAAGGACTCGGGCTACTTCACGATCATGGGCCGGATCGACGACGTGCTGAACGTGTCGGGCCATCGGCTCGGCACGATGGAGATCGAGTCGGCGCTGGTCGCGCATGAGCTCGTCGCCGAGGCGGCCGTAGTCGGCCGGCCGGACGAGACGACCGGCGAAGCGGTGGTCGCGTTCGTCGTGCTCAAGCGCACGCTTGCGGAGGGCGACGAGGGGAATGAGGCCGCGAAGCTCGCGAAGGAGTTGCGCGACTGGGTCGGCAAGCAGATCGGGCCGATCGCGAAGCCGAAGGACATCCGTTTCGGCGACAACCTGCCGAAGACGCGTTCGGGCAAGATCATGCGCCGGCTGCTGCGCTCGCTCGCGAAGGGCGAGGCAATCACGCAGGACATGTCCACGCTCGAGAACCCCGCGATCCTCGACCAGTTGAACCGTTCGATGTAACGCCACCTGCTCCGGCGGGCGATCCCCGCCGTGCGCGGCGCCAGCCGGCGGCGGCGGTCATCCCGGCCGCCGGCCGGCCCGCACCGGGCGCGCCGAGCGCACCGTTTGCACCATTTTCACCGTGCGTCTACCCACCGCACGGCATTGACGCGGCATCCGATGCCGCCGCCCTCGCAGCATTGATTAGTTTTACTGATTACAAAACCCAACAACACGGAGACAGACGATGAAGAGCAGAACCTGGACGCATTCACGGACGAATTCATGGACGATTTGCGCGGCATTGCTCGGCGCGATGGCGAGCACGAGCACGAGCGCGTTCGCGCAGAGCAGCGTGACGTTATACGGCAACCTGGACGTCGCGTTGCTGTATACGAACAAGACGCTCGACTCGGCCACCGGCGCGAACGCGGGCCGTCAGTTCGCGATGACCGACACCGGCTTGACGCCGACGACGTTCGGGCTGACCGGCGTCGAGGATCTGGGCGGCGGCCTGAAGGCGAAGTTCAAGCTCGAAAGCGGCTTCAGTGTCGCGAACGGCGCGTTCAATCACTCGAACGGCAACTTCTTCGGCCGCCAGGCGTGGGTATCGCTGGACAGCGCATACGGCGAACTGAAGGCCGGCCTGCAGTTCTCGCCGTTCCTGCTCGCGATCGACGATTCCGATCCGCGCAGCTTTGCGCACTTCGGCAGCGGACTGATCAACTACGTCGACAACGTGCTCGTCACCGGCCTGTTCAACGCAAACGCGGTGTCGTACACGAGCCCGACGATCGCCGGCCTGACCGGCAGCGCGATGTTCGCGTTCGGCGGCCAGGCCGGCAACTTCCAGGCCGGCCGGCAGTATTCGGCGAGCCTGAAGTACGAGATCGGCGGCCTGATGGTCAATGCCGCGTTCTACGATGGCAACAGCGGCGGCACCGCATCGACGCCGATTCCGGGCACGGTCGCATTCGTCGGCCGCACGCTCGGCGCCGCCTACAACTTCGGCCCCGTCACCGCGAAGGCCTCGTTTACGAGCTACAAGGTCGGCGGCTCGTTCAGCAACAACGTCTACGGCGGCGGCCTCGACTACCAGGCGACGCCCGCCGTCGACCTGAACGGCGGCGTGTGGGTGACGAGCGATCGCAACGATACCCACAATCATTCGGTGCTCGCCGCGCTCGGCACGACCTACAGCCTGTCGAAAGCGACCGCGCTGTACGCGCAGGTCGCGATGGTCAACAACCACGGCGCGATGAACACCGGGCTCGGGATCAACAACGCGCTGTTCGGTGTGGAGGGCACGACGGTCGGCGCGAACCTCGGGATCCGCCACACGTTCTGACCGCCGCGCGACCGCCCCGCATCGATCCGGCCGGCCGCGTACCGCGTACCGCGTACCGCGTACCGCGTGCCGCGGGACGATCGCGTGATGCGTGAGCGCCGCGCCCGTGGCGGCGCCCTTCGCGCGGCTAGATCGAGGTCTCGCACACGGCCTTGACGAGCGTGCGGATCGCGCGATGCGCCGGATCGGCCCCCACGCGCGGATGCCAGGCCTGCGAGATCACCAATGGCGGCGTCGCGACGGGCAACTCGCGCGTGCGCATGCCGAAGCGCGCCGTCTGCGTGAGGCGTTCGGCGACGGTCGCGACGAGGTCGGTTTCGCGGGCGATCGACAGCGCTGCGGCGAACGTCGGCGCGACCACGGTCACGCGCCTCCCGAGCCCTTGCGCGAGCAACATGTCGTCCACGGGGCCGCTCGTCCGGCCGCGCCGGGAGAACGTCACGTGCTGGTATTGGCAGAACAGCTCCGGTGTAATCGTTTCGGCCACCTCGAGCGGATGCCCGACGCGGAACGCCGCGACGAAGCGATCCCGAAACAGGGTCTG
This sequence comes from Burkholderia sp. Ac-20353, assembly GCF_017104785.1. Classification (NCBI taxonomy): domain Bacteria; kingdom Pseudomonadati; phylum Pseudomonadota; class Betaproteobacteria; order Burkholderiales; family Burkholderiaceae; genus Burkholderia; species Burkholderia sp. Ac-20353. The sequence continues at coordinate 2,566 of NZ_JAAGPL010000150.1, forward strand.
GCGGACGATTTCCGGGCCGATGTCCGCAATCACGCCGACGTCGAGATCGATCTGTCCTTCACGCAGCGCCTCGACATCCTGTTCTCCCTGCGCGCTGAAACGGAGGTTCACGAGCGGCGCGGCCTCCATCATCCGGCGCAGCAGCAGCGGGCCGAAGGAACTGACGAAACCGTCGTCCGCGCGTATCGTGAACGTCCGCTCGTGCGTGCGCAGATCGAAAGCCTCGTCCTGGCGCAGCAACGCGCGCGCCTGCTGCACGATGTCGCTCGTGCCTTTGCGCAGCGCGACCGCGCGCGGCGTCGGCGCCAGCCCGCGGCCAGCGCGCACGAGGATCGGATCGCCGATCATCTTGCGGATCCGCATGAGTGTGCGGCTCATGGTCGGCACGCTCATGTTCATTCGCTCGGCGGCCGCCGTCACGCTGCCCTCGGTCAGCAGCGCATCCAGCGCGATCAGCAGATTCAGGTCGATGGGTTGTTCCATTTCTTGATCTCGCATTGAGCATGCCCGATGCGGCGAACGACAGCGCCGCGCACGAGTAGCTGGCGCAACGGTAACACCAAGTCGATTGCTAAAAATGAAAAGCATGATTTCCGCACCGATCATTCCTGAAGTTGATCAGCACGCGTACCTTCGCCGACAGATCGTTCAAAGCATGGAGTCGCGATGGTCAGGAACACGTTACGGAGGCGGGGAACCGTTCTCGTCTCGAGTGCAGCGGTCTTCTCGCTGTTCGGTTGCGCCGGGGGCATCGTCCCGCAGGCGACCCTGGTTGTGCCGGACGACAACGCGGCCGGCGCCAGCATTACCGAGGCGGCCGCCCGCGGCGAACCAGGCGACGCGTCGCAGGCGCAGGCCGATGCGGCGTGGTGGAAGATATACGGCGATCCGCAACTCGATCAATTGATCGAGCGGGCCGCGCAGGTGTCGCCGACCATGGCGCTTGCGGTCGCGCGCATCGATCGCGCGCAGGCGGCACTCGGCATCGTCTCGTCCGAGGATCTGCCGTCCATGACGGCCAACGGGGCAGCGCTCGTCGAGCACTTTCCCGATCGCTACACCTATTCGAGCCAGTACGCCGGAAAGGGGGGCAGCTCAGGTCGCCTGACCGCGGACGCCTACTATCGGCTCGACTTCTGGGGCAAGCGCCGCGAATCCGAAGCCGCGGCCCGGGAGCGCGTGCGCGCCGCGCAGGCCGAGGCGGACGACGCCCGGTTGCTGCTGGAGACGGCGATCGTCGACGCGTACGTCGGCCTCGACGCGGCCTATAAAGTCCGCGACATCGCGACGAACGCGATCTCCCGCCGTCAGGGTGTGGTCGATCTGCTGCGCTTGCGGGCGAAAGCGGGCCTCGCGACGGATATCGACGCCGTGCAGGCGCGCGAATCCGTCACCGAGACGCGCAGCGAAATCGACCGCCTGACAGGCGAAATCGGCCGGCGACGTAACCAGATCGCATCGCTGATGGGCGAGACGCCGGCGTTCGGCGATCAGATCAGGCGTCCGAAGCTCGCGCTCATCGGCGACCCGGCGCCGCTCTCGACGATTCCGGCCACGCTGCTGGGCTACCGGCCGGACATCGCAACGGCGCGCGCCAACGTCGAAGCGGCGGCGCACGAAATCGGCGCGTCCAAGGCCGCTTTTTATCCCGACATCGACATCGTCGCGTTCGCCGGCTTCAAGAGCCTCGACCTCGGGCAACTGATGCGTCCCGGCAGTTCCGCGCTCGGCCTGGGGCCCGCGCTCACGCTGCCGATTTTCGACAACGCACGACTGCGCAGCAATCTGAAGCAGCGCACGGCCGAATACGACGCGGCGGTGCTCACCTATAACCAGGCCGTCGCGACCGCGCTCGGCCAGGTCGCCAACGCGATCGTCACCCTGCGCGCGGAGCGAGCGCAGAAGCGCGAGGCGGACGAGGCGCTCGATCACTGGACGCATGTCGTCAGTCTGCAGAAGGATCGCGAGCGGCAAGGACTCGCGAGTGGTGTGGACCGGCTCGCGACCGAGACAGCGCGGCTACTGTCGGAACGTCGCTCGGCCGAGGCCGACGCGCGCATCGTGCTCGCGCAGACCGCGTTGATCCGGGCGCTCGGCGGCGCGTGGCGCCCGTCGCGCCCGTCGCACGATAGCGCTCCGCAATCGCCGGTCGAGCCCATTGCGCTCAACACGCCCCGTTCTACTCTTTCGAAGATCTCCCCCTATCATGAGTGACACCACTGAAACCCAAGTCATCGACACGCGCGGCGCCGTCCGCAAGAAGCGCCTGACCATCACCGCGGCCGCCGTCATTCTGGTGGGCGCCGGGTTGGGCGCGTGGCACGTCGTCTCCGACGGCGCGACGCGCACGACCGACGATGCGTACGTCAACGGTCACGTCGCGCAAGTCACGCCGCAGGTGGCCGGCGTCGTGACGCGCGTGTTCGCCGACAATACCGACCGCGTCGCGGCAGGTGCGCCGCTCGTCGAGATCGATTCGACCGATGCGCGCATCGAACTGGCCGCGGCCGATGCGCAACTCGCCCAGGCCGTGCGTACGGCGCGCGGCCTGTTCGCCGCCAATGCGCGCTACGACGCCGACGTCAAGCTGCGCGAGACCGAGCTCGCGAAAGTAAAGGTCGACTTCGAGGCCCGTCGCGCGCTCGCCGACACGGGCGCGGTCACGGGCGAGGACGTGCGCCACGCGCGGGACAACGTGTCCGTCGCGCAGGCCGCGCTCGCGGCGGCCAAGGAGCAGCGCAGGCAGGCGCACGCGCTGGTCGACGGCATGACGGTCGAGTCGCATCCGACCGTGAAGGCCGCTTCGGCACGTGTGCACGCGGCCGAGGTCACGCTCGCGCGCACCGTCGTGCGCGCGCCGGTCGGCGGCATGATCGCGCAGCGCACGGTCCAGCTCGGGCGGCGCGTCGCGCCCGGCGACCGGATGATGGCCGTCGTGCCGCTCGAGCGCCTCTGGGTCGACGCAAACTTCAAGGAAGTGCAGCTCGACGGCGTCTGCCCCGGTCAACGCGCGACGGTGACGGCCGATATCTACGGCAATTCGATCGTCTATCACGGGCACGTCGAGGACGTCGAGGCCGGATCGGGGGCGAGCTTCGCGCTGCTGCCAGCGCAGAACGCCACCGGCAACTGGATCAAGGTCGTGCAGCGCGTGCCGGTGCGCATCGCGATCGCGCCGGCCGACCTTGCCGCCCATCCGCTGCGCATCGGCATGTCCACCGAAGTGAAGATCCACGCCGACGCGTGCGATCCGAAGCGCGTGGCGTCGCACGACCGCCGGGTCGACGACGCGGCCAGCGTCTATGCGGCGGAGGAGCAACACGCCGACGAACGGATCAAGGCGATCGTTGCCGCGAATCTCGGGGGCGACCAATGACGACGGCCGCCCGACCTGCCGACAACGCACAATCAGCGGCACATTCAGCGGCACAACCCGCAGCGCACCCCGCCGCGAAGCAGCCGCCGTCGACGCTCACCGGACCGACGCGGTCGCTCGCGACGCTCGCCCTCGGCCTCGCATCGTTCATGGCGGTGGTCGACGTCACGATCGCCAACGTGTCGGTGCCGACGATCGCGGGGAACCTGGGCGTGTCGTCCGACGAGGGCGAGTGGATCATCACGTCATTCGCGATCGCGAATGCGATCTGCATTCCGCTCACCGGATGGCTGTCGCGGCGCTTCGGTCAGGTGCGGCTCTTTCTCGGGTCGCTCGCCGCATTCACGATCGCATCGGTCCTCTGCGGGCTCGCGCCGACCTTTGAATCGTTGCTGGCGTTGCGGGTGTTGCAAGGCGCGGTCTCGGGACCGATCGTGCCACTGTCGCAGGCGCTGCTCGTCGCGGTCTTTCCCCGCGACAAACAGGCGCTCGCGGTGGCGATGTGGGCAATGACGAACATGGCCGGGCCGGTCGCCGGGCCGATGCTCGGCGGCTGGATCACCGACGCGTACAGCTGGCCGTGGATCTTTCTCGTCAACGCGCCGGTCGGGATCTTCGTGATCGCCGCGGTCTCCTTCGTGCTGCGCGGCCGCGAAACGCCGACCGTGCGCCTGCCCGTGGACGTCATCGGCCTGTGTCTGCTCGCCATCGCGATCGGCTGCCTGCAAGTGACGCTCGATCGCGGCCGCACGCTCGACTGGTTCTCGTCGCCGTTCATCTGGGTGACGGCGGTGCTGGCCGTGCTCGGCTTCATCGTGCTGATCATCTGGGAGCTCGGCGACAGTCACCCGATCATCGATCTGCGCCTGTTCCTCCATCGCAACTTTGCGGTCGGCACGATGGCGGTGGCGGCGGGCTTCGGGCTCTACTTCGCGGCGCTCGTGCTCATACCGCTCTGGCTGCAGACGAACCTCGGCTACAACTCGACGTGGGCCGGCCTCGTGACCGCGCCGATGGGTGTGTTCGGCATCGTTCTCGCGCCGTTTCTCGGCAAGTGGGTGCGCCGCCGGGATGCGCGTCTGTTCGCGAGCCTCGCCTTCGTCGCGTGGGCGATCGTCGCGTGGTGGCGGTCGACGATGACGACGGAAGTCGACGCCACCACGATCGCGCTCACGTGTCTCGCGCAAGGCATCGGCATCGGCTTCTTCCTGACGCCGCTCGTCAGCCTGTCGCTGGTCGGCGTGCCACCCGAGAAGATTGCGGCCGCATCGGGCTTGCAAACGGCAATCCGTATGATGGCGGGCAGTCTCGTCGCGTCGCTCGCGCAGACGTTCTGGGATCAGCGCGCGCGGTTCCACCAGACTTACCTCGTCAAGACGCTGAATCTCAACAACGACGTCACGGCGGAAACCCTCGCGCGGATCAAGAGCGGGGGCTTTCGCGACGATCAGGCGTGGGCAATCGTCGCGCGGCAACTCGACGTGCAGGCGCACATGCTGTCGCTGAACGACTTCTTCCATTTCTCGTCGTTTGCGTTTGTCGCCACGCTGGCGATCGTCTGGCTCGCGCGCGGCCCCGGGAAGGCGGTTTGAAGCTCTAACCAGCGAGCCTGAGGCGGCCGTGCGCGCGGCATCGCTGGACGCGCAAGGTCGTCGGGTCTGGGTCGCGGGCGCGACTGACGGCGATCAGTATCGAGCGCGTCGTATTCCCGCCCCACTGCACAGAACGCCAGCCCGCCCGGGCAGATTGCGCAATCGGCCGCCCATTCCTGCAGCTTTGCCTGCTGTCTGTTGGCGGGGCTCTTCGAAATAATCGCTGCACGAAGCGGCCCACCGCGGCCGCCGCGCATCGCGTCGCGAGCGGCACCCCGCGCGACGCCCTCCCCATCACCCCAAACAGACAACGGCTGCAGCGGACAGGCACGCGCCCACCGGCCCGCAGCCACGGAAGGAGATGACATGCCGCAACGGCAAGCTTCGCTGCACCGCGGACTCGAAGAACGCCACATCAACCTGATGGCCTTGGGCACGGCGATCGGCGTCGGCCTGTTCCTCGGCTCGGCCAGCGCGATCAGGACGGCCGGCCCCGCGATCCTGCTCAGCTACGCGCTCGCGGGCGTCGCGATCTTCATCATCATGCGTGCGCTCGGCGAAATGGCGGTCACGAACCCGGTCGCGGGATCGTTCAGCCGCTATGCGCAGGACTACCTCGGCCCGCTGCCCGGCTACCTGACCGGCTGGACCTACTGGCTCACCGCGCTCGTCGGCAGCATGTGCGAGATCACCGCGGCCGGCATCTACATGAACATCTGGTTTCCGCACGTGCCGACCTGGATCTGGACGCTTGCCGCGCTCGCGTCGGTCACCGCGATCAATTTCGTCGCGGTCCGCGCGTACGGCGAATTCGAGTTCTGGTTCGCGCTGATCAAGGTCGTGACGATCGTGCTGATGATCGTCGCGGGCACCGGCATGATCGTGTTCGGCGTCGGCAACGGCGGGATCGCGACCGGCATCTCGAACCTGTGGTCGCACGGCGGCTTCATGCCGAACGGCATCGCCGGGATGCTGAAGGCGCTGCCGATGGTGATGTTCGCGTACCAGGGCATCGAGATGCTCGGCATCACGGCCGGCGAGGCGCGCAACCCGGAGAAGACGCTCGCGCGCGCGGTGAACTCGGTGTTCTGGCGCGTGCTGATCTTTTACGTCGGCGCGCTGTTCGTGATCATGTCGATCTACCCGTGGAACCAGATCGGCACGCAGGGCAGCCCGTTCGTGCTGACCTTCGACCGCCTCGGCATCCATTCGGCCGCGGGCATCATCAACTTCGTCGTGCTGACCGCCGCGCTGTCGTCGTGCAACAGCAACCTGTACGGCACGTCGCGGCTGCTGTACAACCTCGCGCTGCAGAAGCAGGCGCCAGCGCTGTTCGCACGCATCTCGCGCAACGGCATTCCGGCGGTCGCGCTGGTGTTCTCGTGCGCATGCTCGCTCGTCGGCGTGTTCCTCAATTACGTGAGCCCGAAGCAGGTGTTCGTGTGGCTGACCGCGGTGTCGACGTTCGGCGCACTGTGGACGTGGGGCATCATCCTCGTGTCGCATTACCGGTTCCGCAAGACACTGCAGATGCAGGACTTGTCGAAGCTGCCGTGCCGCGTGCCGTTCTTCCCGTACTGCAACGCGCTCGCGCTGGCGTTCCTGCTGGTCGTGATCGCGCTGATGGCCGCGTTTGCCGACACGCGCATCGCGGTGATCGTCGGGCCGATCTGGATCGCGATGGTCACCGCGATCTTCTACGCGACGAAGGGGCAGCGCGCCGGCACGGCGTCCGCGCCCGTTGTTGCGCGCCGGGCGACAGTCCGTTCCGCGCGCTCCCGCTAGCGAACTCTGTCACGACGATGTAAGGTTGCGATCGGATCGCGCAACTGGTAGCGCCGCCCCGCCGGCCCACCCGTTGCGCAAATGCGCGACTCGCCCGCCGCCGCGCGGACGCGAGTACGCATACGGACTCTCGCATTCGATCAGGAGCACATCATGGAATTTCTGCTCGACCACGCCATCGACGACGCAGCACAACAGGACATCGCCCATCAGATCCGGACCGTCGACCCGGACGCCACGGTTCAGGTCGACCAGGCGAACCGGATGGTCCACGTCGATTCGTGGCTGTTCGCCGAGGAGTTCTTCGTCGCGTTCGACGATGCCGGCTACGCGGTCGTCCGGATCGAGGACCGCTGATCCGCGACTGACCCGCGACACCGGGCCACCCCGATTCCGCTCGCCCCGATTCCTTTCGCTTTCCCCTTCACCAGGATTCCCCATGGCAAATTCGACCGTCGTCGCCCATCTCGGCGCGATCCGCTACCGCGTCACGCTGACGTCCGGCGCCCACGAATGGCAAAGCGACGTGCCGGCCAGTCTCGGCGGCGCCGACAGCGGCCCCGATCCGCACGACCTGCTGCTGTCCGCGCTCGGCTCCTGCACCGCGATCACCGTCGCGATGTATGCGCAGCGCAAGGAACTGCCGCTCGATGGGATCGACGTGCGTCTCGCGATCATCGACGAGCGCCCCGGTTCGCCGACGAAGATCACGCGTGACATCACACTGAGCGGCAACCTGACGGCCGAGCAGCGCAACCGGCTGCTGGAAATCGCAAACGTGTGCCCGATTCACCGGCTGCTCACCGGCGACGTCGAAATCGACAGCCGCCTGACCGCGTGACATTGGCGGTCGCGACGTCGACCACTCGCGTCGCGATGCGGCCGCGCGGCGCCTGCGCTACTGCTCGAGCCCGACCGCCAGCGGCCGCTGGTCGCTGCGGCCGTGGTCGTCGACCACCCGCACGGTAAAGCTGCCCGCTGTTCCCGGCTGCCAGAACAGCGCGTCGCCCGGCGCGCTGCGGCCGACGTATGCATCGTTGACGAACCAGTAGAGCGCATGCGCGCTCGCATCGGCGGTCGCGTTGAACGCGATGCGCGTGCCGCCCGCATCCTTCACGCGCATCGCATACGTGCTGCCGCGTAGCGGCGACGTGATCCGCGGCGGATCCCCGTCGATCTGCCCCGCGTTGCCGCAGTCCGGATTCTGCGGCGGGCGCCGGCGCGGAATGCCGGCCTGCGTGAACACCTGCTGCAGATCCGACGGCCAGAACTCGAACACCTCGGTGTGCGTGCGCTTGCCGTCGTATGGCGGGCACGCGGGGCGCCCGGTCGAATCGTCGATCACGACGGGCCGATGCACGGTGCTCACGCGGATCGGCGACGTGCCCGGGATGAACCACGTCCAGCCCTGCTGCGGGCACCACTCGTTCGGCAGGTCGCCGCTCGCGAGACAGATCCGCACGCGCTTCACGCGCGGCGGCGCCGGCCGCGGCGGTTCGGCGAGAGCACGCTCGGCGTTCAGCGCATCGACGATCTGGAAGAACAGCGGCGCGGCCGCGTCGACGCCGACGAACGCCGTGTTGGTCGAGTTGTCGAAATTGCCGACCCAGACGACCAGCACGTACGGCCCGAACACGCCGGCCGTCCACGCATCGCGGAACGACCACGACGTGCCGGTCTTCCAGTACACGGGCAGCCGCCCGGGCTGGGCACCGCTGGTCTCGTCGGGGCGCAGGTGCTGGCGCAGCATGTCCATCGTCATGAAGCTCGCTTCCGCGCTCAGCAGGCGCCGGCCCGGCGCGACCTGCTCGTCGTCGCGCAGCCGCAGCGGCCGCAGCACGCCGCCATTCGCGAGCATCGCGTACAGGCGTGCCAGATCCTGCATCGTGACCTCGCCGCCGCCGAGCACGAGCGCGAGCCCGTAGTGCTGCGCGCTCGCGAGCCGGCGCACGCCGGCTTCCTGCAGGAACCGGTACAGATCGGGCTGCTTGAGCTGAGACGCGACCCACACGGCCGGCACGTTGCGGCTGCGGTTCAGCGCGTCGGTCGCGGTGATCGGCCCGAGGAAGTGGCCGTCGAAGTTCTCCGGCGCATACGGGCCGAACGACGTCGGCACGTCGCGCAGCACCGTCTGCGGATGCAGCACGCCCTGGTCGAAGCCGAGCGCGTAGATGAACGGCTTCAGCGTCGAACCCGGCGAGCGCCGCGCGAGCGTGCCGTTCACCTGCCCCTGGATCGCGCGATCGAAGAAGTTAGCGGAACCAACGAGCGCCTTCACGCCCATGTCGCGCGTATCGACGAGGATCGCCGCCGCGTTGCGGATGCCCTGCGTGTCGTTGCGCGCGACGTAGCGGCCGATCTGCCGTTCGAGCGCACGTTGCAGATCGAGATCGAGCGTCGTGACGATGCGCGCGCCGTCGCGTTCCTTCTCGTCGCCGTCCTCCCCGTCGCCCCCATCGCCCCCATCGTCCGCCCGGGTGCGCCACGCGTCGCGCTCGGCCAGCACCTGGTCGACCGCATGCGGTGCGTCGAACGGCAGCGCCCCGAACGGGCGCATCGCGAGCGGCAGCGCAAACAGCGGCCGCAACGCCGCATCGCGTGAATGGCGCATGAGCCAGCGCGCGTACAGCCGGTTGCGCGACGCGGCGAGCGCACGGTTGATCTCGTCCTGCCCCGCGCCGCCACGCACGCGCCGCGCCGGATCCTGCGGGATCACCGCGAGCGCGAGCGCCTCGGGCAGCGTCAGCGCGGCGGCCTGCCGGTCGAAATACACGAGGCTTGCGGTGCCCGCGCCTTCGACGTTGCGGCCGTATGGCGCGTCGTTCAGGTACGCCTCGAGGATCTGCCGCTTCGAATAGAACAGTTCGAGCTGCAGCGCACGGCCGACCTGTTGAAGCTTGCCGAGCGGCGTGCGCGTGTTGAGCCGCCACAGCGAACGCGCGAGCTGCATCGTCAGCGTCGAGCCGCCCTGCGGGTTGCCGCCGCGCACGTAGGTGACCCACGCACCGCGCGCGAGGCCGTAAGGATTGAAGCCCGGATGCCACCAGAACCAGCGGTCCTCGTGCAGCAGCACCGCTTCGACGAGCTGCGGCGACATCCGGTCGAGCGGCACCCACAGCCGGTAGCGGTCGTCCTTCGCGAGCGTGAGCCGCAACAGCCGGCCGTGCGCATCGAACACTGCGGTCGACGACGGCTTCCAGTCGCGCAGCGACGGATGCGGCCACAGCCGGAAACCGGCCAGCACCGCCGCGACGAGCAGCGCGCCCGCGATCCAGTTCTGCCAGCGATGCAGCCAGCGGCCGGCGGCGCGCCGCGCTCGCCCGAATACGGAAACCTCAGCCACGCACCGACACTCCTTGCGCCGGGCGCGGTAGGCGCAGTGCACCCATGCCCGCGCCCGTCATCGCGCACGCCCGGCGCGGCGCACGCAGGGCACCCGTGCTCCTGCCCGTCATCGCGCGCGCCCGACCGTGAGCGTCGCGCCGCCCGGCGACTGCGCCTGCACGCGCCGGTCATACATCGACTCGCCATACGCGGGCGGTACGACGAAGCGACCCGCGTTGCTCGCCTTGATCCGGTACACGAACTCGCGCACGTCGGTCGTCGCGGTGCCGTAGATCACCACGCGGTCCTCGCGCACGTCCGCGAATTCCGGCTGCCAGGTCGAGCCCGCGACGCCGACCGGCGAGTGCCACGGTGCATTCGCGGCGCTGGCAGCTTCCGCGCCTCCGGCATCGCCATTGCTGCCGTTGCCGTCATCCTGCGCGTCGGTCGCGGGCGGCGGCGCGATCACCGGATCGAAGCCGCCCGGCAGCAGGTCGACGATCGCGACGTTGCCGACGCTCGCCGAGCCCGTCGCGCGGATCTTCAGGTGCACGTCGATCTCCTGGCCGAGCGTCACCTTGTCGAGCGGCTTGCCGTTCGTATCGGTGTACTCGCGCACGATCTCGAGGCCATTGCGGATCGCCTTCGTCGACGTGCCGCGGTCGTAGCCCGACTGGCTCGCGATCCACCAAGCGGGCAGCGCGCTGCCGTTCACGAAGTCGACCCGCGATGCGCCGGCGCCCCAGGTGCCCGAGCGCACGAGGTTCGCCTGCACCGACGACACGTCCTTCGGCGCGCCGCCCGCGCGCACCTCCGCTTGCACCTCGACAATCGCGAGCTTGTCGAGGCCGCCCGCGGCCGAACCCGCGTAAGCGTCGAGTGCGAGGATCGTCATCGCCGACGACAGCGTGTTGTAGCGGTTGCGTTCGAGCGGTGCCGCGACGTTCTCCATCACGCGCGGCGACAGCTTGCGCACGCGCTCGGGGAAGTGCTTCGCGAGCAGGTACAGCACGCTCGCGTCGCGCGTCAGCGGATCGATGTAGTAGCCGTAGTCGTACGCCTCGTTGCGCGCCGCCTTGCGCTCGAGCAGCCCCTGCGGGCCCGCGATCAGCGCCGCCGCCTCCTTGTCCTGCTTCAGCAGCTGGTACGACGCGGCGAGCCACGCGGCCGCGAGATCGTTCTTCCAGTCGTTCGGATACGCGTCCTGCAGGCGCTTCTGCACCGCCGCGAGGCTGTTGGTCGTCACGTTGCCCTCGCGCGTCAGCAGGTACACCGCATACGCGCGCTGCCGCAGCAGGTCGAGCGAGCCGAGCCGGTCGTTCGCAGCGAGCTGCTGCAGGTACGTGTTGCCCGCGTCGAGCATGTCCTTCGGCACGGCCACGCCGCGCTCGCGCGCGTCGACCAGCACATGCATCGCATACGCGGACACGAACGGATCGGCATCCGGCGTCGCGCTCCACAGCCCGAAGCCGCCCTGCGCGTTCTGCCGCGTGCGCAGCGCGCCGAAGAACTGCGCGGTCGCGTCCGCGGCGGCTTTCTCGGCCGATGTGGCCGCAGCCACCGAAGCGGCCTGCGGCTGCCGCGGGCTCGTCAGCGCGCGCACCGACAGCCATTTCGACGCGAACACGCGCGGCACGATCGCGCTCACCATCTGCTCGCTGCAGTAGTGGTCGAAGTTGACGAGATACGACGACAATCCCTCCGACAGCACGAGCGGCGCGGTCGAGATGCTCGCGTCACGCGCCGCGTACGCGTCGTACATGCTGCGCAAGTTCGGCACGCTCGCCTTCTTGCCTGCATCGAGCCGCGCGAAGTCGAGCTGCGTGCGGAACGCGGCGGCCGGCCGCACCGACACGTCGACGCTCTGCTGCGCGGCCTTCGCGCCGTAACGCGCGCCGAACGACAGCGTGCCGGAGCCGAGCGCGTCGGTCGCCTTCACGCGGAACAGCACGACGCCTTCGTGCATCGGCGCGAGCGCCACGTTCTGCGTCGCCGGGCCGACCACCTGCAGCTGCGGGCCCGTCTTCAGCGTGACCGCGACCGGCACCGGCGCGTTGCCGGCGCCGGTCAGGTTGTTCGCGACGCCGACGCTCACTTCCGCTTCGTCGCCCGGCGCGAGCGTGGTCGGCACGTTCGGCGACAGCACGAAATCGCCGCGCACGGTCGTCGCACCTTCGTAGGTGCCGATCAGGTCCGGCGACACCGACACGGCCATCACGCGCAGCCGGCCGTTGAAGTAGTCGGGCACCGTGTAGCTGACGCGCGCGTCGCCGTTCACGTCAACGATCCCCGACCAGTAGACGACCGGCTTGTCGCGCTTGCGCTTGAACGGGTTGAGCTGGCGGCCGAGCGCGTCGTCGGCGTCGCCGCCGGGAGCCGCCATCGACATCAGCTTCTCGAAGTCCGGCAGGATCAGGTCGAGGATCTGCGACGTGCCGACTTCGAGCATCCGCTTGCGGAAGAAGAACTTCAGCGGATCGCCGAGCTTGTAGTGCGCGACCTGCAGGATCCCCTCGTCGACCGCGAACACGACGACCTTCGCGGGCTTCGCCGAATGCACGGTGAAGGTCGCGGTGTCGCCCGGCTTCACGAGCGCGGGCGCGTCGACGGTCAACGCATTGCGGCGCGCGTCGAGATTCACCGAGAACGGCACGACGCCATAGCTCAGCGGGCTCATGAAGATCTCGTCCGACGACGGATCGCGGATGTACTGCACGTTGATGTAGCCGTTGCCCTCGAAGCCGGCCGGCACCGTGATGTGCTGGATCGAGCTCGTCGTGTCCGCATGGAACCACGCGTGCGCGTACACCTTGTCGCGCTCGATCGTGATCAGGCCGCTGCCCGCATACGGCGCGCGGATCGCGATCTCGACCTGCTCGCCCGGCTTGTAGTCGTGCTTCGCGAGACTCACCTGCAGCTCCGCGTTGCGGTCGAGCGAACGCGTCACGTTCGCGTCGCCCGCAACCGTGTACTCGATGCGGTTCACCGCGGTGCCGTCCGCGCGGCGGATCACCAGCGCGTAGCTGCCGGGCTTGTCGGTGCGCAGCGCGAAGTCGAGGCCCGCGGCCGGAATCGTCAGCGGCTTCTCGTCGACCGGCACTTCCTTCAGCCGCGAGTCGTATTTGTACGCGCCGGAATCCTGCTTCGTCAGCACCGACACGTAGCGCTCCTCGACGAGCTGCGCGCGCAGGTCCTTCACGTCGATCGCCTTCGCTCGCGGATCGATCGCGACGAGCCGCACCGTGCGCGGGCTGCCGCGCTTCACGTAGCCGAGATCGTCGACCGCCTTGTAGCCGACCAGCCAGTCGTTGTTCGACACGAGCGCCTGCGCGTTCGCGGCGACGCTGCGCCCGCCTTCCGCTTCATAGGTCTTCGCCTGGAAGTAGAGCTGGTAGGTCGCGTCCGCGTACTTGCCGAGGTCTAGATCGAACTCCGCATGGCCCTTGTCGTCGGTCTGGCCGTCCTGCAGCGTGGTCGTATAGCCTTCCTTCGCGCGGCGCGCATCGAAGAAATGGAAATTCTGCCAGCTGCGGAACGACGGCCACACGGGCCGCAGCGTCAGCGTCGCCGCGACGCGGCGCTTCTCCGCCGGCGTGCCGAACAGGTTCTGCGCATCGACGAGCCCCTTCAGCCCGTCCGGCTTCACCCAGCCTTCGATGACCTGCTGCGACAGCTTCGCGTCGACCTTCATCCGGTCCGGCAGGAACTCCTTCACCTGCACCGTCGTGCTGCCGATCGGCTCGTCACCCGGCTGGCCGTCCTTGACGATGTACAGGTTGATCGTCCACGCGCCGGTCGGCGCGGTGTCGGCCGTCGTATAGCCTAGCTCGGTGAAGCCCGTCGCGTCGACGGTCACCGGCCGGCGCTCCACGGGGACCCCGCGCGGATCGACGATTTCCGCCTGCAGCGGCACGCCGGACGGGCTGCGCGCCCAGTTTGCCGCGCGCACGATCAGGCCGATATGGAACGGGTCGCCCGGCCGGTACAGCCCGCGGTCCGAGAACAGGTAGGCGGACAGTTGCCCCTGGCCGGTCGCGTTGCGCTCGCCGCCGACGTCGAAGCGCGAGAAGTCGAGCTGGCGGTCGCGGCCGGACACGGGCAGGAACGACAGGTCGCCATCCTTCTTCACGACATACAGCTGCGGGCGCTTCTCGCGCTCGAGCCCCTTGAATGCCGGGAAATGCACGATGCCATCCGCGGCGGTCGTCTGCGTGAACAGCGGCTGGCCGTTCACCGCGAGCACCGACACCGTCGCGCCCGCGACCGGGCGGCCCGACCGGATCGACTGGATGAACACGTCCTGGCTGCCGTCGAGCGCGCGCTTGACGAGCATCCCGAGGTCCGTCACGACGATCAGGCGCGTGTCGCCGACCGAGCTGTCGCTGTCGTCGCCGCTGTTGCCGCCGCTATCGCCATTCACATCGGTGCCGTCGGCCGAGTCCTGGCCGCCGTTGCCGTCCGCCGACGCGTCGTCGCCCTTCGCCGCGTCCGCCTTCTTCTTCTCCGCGACCGGATCGTATTTCGACAGGTGCAGCAGGAACACGCCGCGCTTGCCGCCCTTCAGGTACTGGCCGAGATCGACGCCCTCGTAGTGCGCCTTGCCCGGCTCGCCGGCCGGGAATGCGCGCGTCTGCACGAAGCGCTCGACGATATGGTCTTCGTTGAACGAATACGACAGCGACGGGCGCGCATAGGTGCCCTCGTTGAAGCTGACGAGGTGCTGCAGCTGATCGGGCACGACCCGGCCGATCTCGACCTTCATCCCCGGCAGGTTGCGCGACACGACCGAGAGCCGCTTGCTGCCGCTCATCGACAGCAGCGAGCCGTCCGCCATGAAACGCAGCAGCTTCGGATAGTCGGGCACCGTGAACGCGCGCGCGACCGGCTTGCCGAGCAGGTAGCCGCCGGCCGACTTCAGGCCGTCGTCGAAACGCACGTAGATGCGATCGCCGGGCGTCGCGTGATACTTGAAGCTCTGCAGCGTCGCGTAGTCGTTCTCGGTCGGCACCGGCTCGAGCGGCAGCGGCTTCGCCTGCTTCAGCACCGCGTCGCCGACGTCCGAGACGTTCCATTCGTACGGCGGATCGTCGTCCGGCTGGTCGACGCCCGGCTTGCGCTTCGGCAGCACCCACGCCTTCGCGCGCGCGGCGAGATCCGCGCTGCGCACGCCATCGGATGTTTCAGCGACGAGCACCTGCTCGGGCTCGTAGCGGTCATTGTCGACGAGCGTCGGCGACACGTTGTCGATCGACAGGCTGTAGAGGCCCGGCACGCCGACCGACGCGCGCAGCGCGTCCTTCGTACCGTCGCCGCCGCGCGCGCTCTTCACGCCCTTGTCGACGTCGAGCCGCACCGACAGCGGGTCCTGCGGAATCTCGAGCGGCTGCGACTGGACCCACGCACTCAGCTTGTTCGCGTCGTAGTTGACCGTATAGCGCAGCGGCGTCGTGCTCTTGCCGTCGCGGCCGACCAGCACGAGCCCGATGCGCTTCTCGAACGCGGCCGGATCGACCGGGTAGTTGAAGCGGACCTGCAGCATCGCCTGCTTCTGCGCGGGGTTCTCCGGGTCCTGGTAGAACTGGTTGCTGCCTGACTGCGCGGTGAACGCGGGCACGTCGAACGCGAATTGGTCGTCGGCCATCGCGACCTGCGGCGCGAACGCGTCGCGCACCGCGAAGCGCCCTTCGACGTGCGCGCCGACCGGCCAGTCGGTCGCCGGCGTGAAGCGCAGCGTCTTGTCGTCGACCCATTGCCACACGCCCTTCAGCGCAGGCGTAATCTCGATCCCGCGCTCGACCGGCTTGCCGACGAGTTCGAGCGGCGCGGCCGAGCGCGAGAACACGATGTCGAGCGGATGGACGGTGACCTTCGGCTTGCCGCTGTCGTCGGTGTCGTAGGTCGTGATCGCGAGCGGCTTCACCGTGAAGCTGACGGTTTCCGGCTCGGGCGGTTTCGGGCGGTGCTTGTACCAGTGCCAGCCGTAGGCCAGCGCGACGCCGAGCAGCACGGCGCCGCCCGCATGCCACGGGCGGCGGCGCACCACCGCGGCGGTGACGCCCATCCACGCGGGCGCGGCCCAGGACACATTGCCGACGACCGGCCGCAGCACGCGGCCGAGCAGACGCCAGACGAAACCGGCCGCGCGAAACGGCAGGAGCAGCAGGAAGCGCAGCAAATCCATGTTGTTGTTTCCTTGTCGAGGACGTGCTGCCGGCTTCGGCGGCTTTCCCGAATCGTTCTCTCTGTGACGGCGCGGCCCGGTTGCGCCGTGGATGCTTCGTATGCTTGGTGTAAGTCTCGCCGCGCGGGTCGCGCAGGCCGGCTTCCGGAGAAGCGCGGGCCTGCCGGCCGGGGCGGGACGCTGAATTATCGCGGAACGTGCGTGAATCGCGCCAGTTGGCGCGGCGCGACTGTTGTTTGTGCGCTCAACGGGAGCAGGGAGGAGGATGGCCGACGTGTGTCGGCGGGTGCTAGATGTGGGATTGGCCGCCCGTTACCGGGCTGGCCTTGGGTGATCGTGTCGGAGTGTTACACGTCGAACTAGGCTGCAGCAGCAGCCGGCACGTCCTCGCTGCGTACGAGCAGCACCGGGCAGTTCGACCCGCGCACGAAGCGCTCCGCGACGCTGCCGATCACCATCCGGCGGATGCCGCGCCGCCCGTGCGTGCCGACCACGGCCAGGTCGATCGCGTTCTCGCCGACATAGCGCTGCAGGCGTTCCGCGATGTCCTCGCCGATGTCGTCCGTTCCGATGAGCTCCGTCTCGCCGCTCACCGCCGCACTCGCGATGATCTGCTCGACGTCATGCAGCACGGCTGCGCCGTCGCGCCGGAGTTCCTCGAGCAGCGTGTGCGGATCGACGCGTCCGGCATAAGTGAACAACGCCGACTGGTCGACGACGTATACCGCGACGATTTGCGCGTCGCTGCCCTTGGCCAGCTTCAGCGCTTCATCGAGCGCCTGCTTCGACGACGTGCTGCCGTCCACCGCCACCATGATCTTCTTGTACATACGAACTCCGCTGGGTAGATTGCCGCGCGTTCTGGTGGTGCGCGGCTTCACCACCATCATCGGCGGCTGCACGCGCCGAAGCTTGATGCCGGTCAAGCGTGACGAAGCGTGAAGGCGCGGCGAACTGCCGCAACAGCCGGAGCAGCGTCGGACGGGCACGCAAACGCACCGCGCCCGGGTTATCCCCCACACCGGCCGCGGGCGCGCCGCCGCCTACGGTTTGCCAAAGGGCACCCAGTCAAGTAAGTTTCGGCGTACGCTCCCCTGTTCCTGGAGGTCGCCCCCATGAAGCTCGCCCTGCCCGCCCGCATGCTGGGTCTCGCGTTCGCCGCCGCCGTCGCGGCGCCCGGCGCACATGCCGCCGACGCCGTCGTGGTGTCGTCGAAGATCGACACCGAGGGCAACCTGCTCGGCAACCTCATCGCGCAGGTGCTGAAGGCCCACGGCGTTCCCGTCACCGAAAAGATCGCGCTCGGCGCGACGCCGATCGTGCGCAAGGCGCTCGTCAGCGGCGAGATCGACATCTATCCCGAATACACGGGCAATGCCGCGTTCTTCTTCAACAAGGCCGACGATCCGGTCTGGAAGAATGCCGCGCAGGCCTACGACACCGCGAAGAAGCTCGACTACGCGGCGAATCACCTCGTCTGGCTCACGCCGTCGCCCGCGAACAATACGTGGGGCGTCGCGGTGCTCGCGCCGCTCGCGCAGTCGCAGCACCTGAAAACGTTCTCCGATTTCGGCAAGTGGGTGGCGGGCGGCGGCAAGGTGAAGCTCGCCGCGTCGGCCGAATTCGTCAACAGCGCGTCCGCGCTACCGTCGTTCGAAAAGGCATACGGCTTCAAGCTGAAGCCCGACCAGCTCGTCGTGCTGTCCGGCGGCGACACGGCGGCAACGATCAAGGCGGCCGCGAACCAGACCGACGGCGTGAACGCGGCAATGGTCTACGGCACCGACGGCGGAATCGCCGCGAGCGGCCTCACGGTGCTCGACGACGACAAGCACGTGCAGCCCGTGTACGCGCCCGCGCCGGTGATCCGCGAAGCCGTACTGAAGGCGCACCCGCAGATCGCCGACTACCTGAAGCCGCTGTTCGCGAGCCTCGACCTGAAGACGCTGCAGACGCTCAACGCGCGCATCCAGATCAATGGCGAACCCGCCGCGGGCGTGGCCACGCAATACCTGAAAGCGAAGGGTTTCGTGAAATGATCGCACGCGCGGCGGCCTCCGCGCGACGCGTGGCACCCGACAAGGTCGGCGTGCTGATCGGCCTGCTGACGATCGGCGCGGTGCTGTTCGCGCCGTTCGTCGTGCTGCGCCCGAACCGGATCGCGGCCGGCACCGGGCTGTCGCTGCTCCACGCATTGCCGGGCGCGCAGGCGAGCGCGCTCGCCGCGCTGTGGCTGGCCGCCGCACTATGGACGATGACGGCGAGCCGGCCCGCGTGGCGGCTCGCCTGCGGCTGCGCGCTGCTCGCGACGCTCGGCTA